>DUUN01000311.1 GCA_012841535.1 Gallicola sp.
CCCTTGCCCTTATCAGTAAAGTTTAGTATTATCCTAAAATCTTAGTTACTACTCCTGCTCCTACTGTTCTTCCACCTTCTCTTATAGCAAATCTTAATCCTTCTTCTATTGCTATTGGTGTTATTAATTCTATAGTAAATTTAGCATTATCTCCTGGCATTACCATTTCTACACCTTCTTCTAATTGAATATCTCCTGTTACATCTGTTGTTCTAAAGAAGAATTGTGGTCTATAGCCTGAGAAAAACGGTGTATGTCTTCCACCTTCATCTTTTGTTAATACATACACTTCTGATTCGAATTTTGTATGTGGTTGAATTGTTCCTGGAGCTGCTAATACTTGTCCTCTTTCGATTTCTTCTCTTTGAACTCCTCTTAGTAATGCTCCTATGTTATCTCCTGCTTGTGCTTGATCTAACATCTTCTTGAACATTTCTACTCCAGTTACTACTACGGTTCTCTTTTCTTCTGTTAAACCGATTATTTCTACGTTGTCTCCAACCTTTACTACTCCTCTTTCTACTCTACCAGTTGCTACTGTTCCTCTTCCTGTTATTGAGAAGATGTCTTCTACTGGCATTAAGAATGGTTGGTCAATATCTCTTTCTGGTTCTGGAATGTAAGCATCTACTTCTTCCATTAATTTTACGATTTTGTCTCCCCACTCTCCGTCTGGATCTTCTAAGGCTTTTAATGCTGAGCCTACTACGATTGGTGCGTTGTCTCCATCATAATCATATTCGTTTAATAGATCTCTTACTTCCATTTCTACTAATTCTATTAATTCTGGATCATCTACTTGGTCTTCTTTGTTTAAGAATACTGCTATTTTTGGTATTCCTACTTGTCTTCCAAGTAAGATATGCTCTCTTGTTTGTGGCATTGGACCATCTGCTGCAGATACTACTAGTATTGCTCCGTCCATTTGTGCTGCTCCTGTAATCATGTTCTTTACATAGTCAGCATGGCCTGGACAGTCTACGTGTGCGTAGTGTCTATTTGGAGTTTCATATTCTACGTGAGAAGTTGAAATTGTTATTCCCCTTTCTCTTTCTTCTGGAGCCTTGTCTATATTTGCATAGTCAACAAATTCTCCACTTCCAAATCTTTTATTTAATACTAGTGTTATTGCTGCTGTTGTTGTTGTTTTACCGTGGTCTACGTGACCTATTGTTCCTATATTTACGTGCGGTTTCGTTCTTTCAAATTTTTCTTTTCCCATTGATATCCTCCTGACTATTTATCTGTATTTTTATCGCCAAGTACTTCATCTGCAATTGAAGCAGGTACTTTTTCATAATGATCAAATTGCATTGAATAAGTTGCTCTACCTTGTGTATTTGAACGTAGATCTGTTGCATATCCAAACATTTCTGATAATGGTACATATGCATCTAAAATGTGAACTCCATTTTTAGGATCCATTCCTTGGATTTTACCCCTTCTTGAGTTTACATCTCCCATAACATCTCCTAAGTATTCATCAGGAGTAGTTATTTCAACTTTTTCCATAGGCTCTAATAGTGTAGGACCTGCTTTTGCAAGTGCTGCTCTTAAAGCCATTGAGCCAGCTATTTTAAATGCCATTTCTGATGAGTCAACATCATGGTATGATCCATCAAACAATGTAACTTTAATATCAAGTACTGGGTATCCACCTAAAATACCTGATTGTGCTGCTTCTTCAATACCGGCTTGAACTGATCCTATATACTCTTTAGGAATTGCCCCTCCAACTATTGCATTAACAAATTCAAAGCCTTTACCTGGTTCTTGAGGCTCAATTCTAATCTTAGCATGACCGTATTGTCCACGACCACCAGATTGTTTAACATATTTACCTTCTGCTTCTGCTTCTTTAGTAATTGATTCTCTATAGGATACTTGAGGATTACCAATATTAGCCTCAACTTTGAATTCTCTTAATAATCTATCAACTATTATTTCTAAGTGTAATTCTCCCATACCTGAAATTATAGTTTGTCCTGTTTCTTCATTTGTATGAGTTGTGAAAGTAGGATCTTCTTCAGATAATTTTTGTAATGCTACACTCATTTTTTCTTGAGAAGCTTTTGTTTTAGGTTCTATTGCTACGGAAATAACCGGTTCTGGGAATTCCATTTTTTCCAAAATAATTTGGTTATTAGAATCACATAAAGTATCTCCTGTTCCTGTGTCTTTAAGACCTACAGCTGCAGCTATATCCCCTGCATATACAGTTTCTATTTCTTCTCTCTTGTTAGCATGCATCATTAAGATACGTCCCATTCTCTCTCTTTTTCCCTTTGAAGAGTTGTAAACGTAACTACCAGCATCTAATTTACCAGAATAAACTCTGAAATAAGTCAATTTTCCAACGAACGGATCTGTAACTACCTTAAATGCTAAAGCAGCAAATGGTTCGTCATCACTTGATTTTCTTTCAATTTCTTCATCTGTATTTGGATCTGTACCTTTAATTGATGGTACATCTAGTGGTGAAGGCATGAAGTCAATAATTGCATCTAGTAAAGGTTGAACACCTTTGTTCTTGTATGCAGAACCACATAATACTGGGTTCATTGATAGATTAAGTGTAGCTGTCTTAATAGCTCTTTTAATTTCTTCTTCAGTTATTTCTTCACCTTCTAAATATTTCATCATAACATCTTCGTCATGATCTGCAATATTTTCAAGTAAATTATTTCTATATTCTTCTGCTAACTCTTTTAAGTCATCAGGTATTTCAGTAACGTCTATATCTGTTCCTAGGTCATTTTTATAAACTGTAGCTTTCATAGTTATTAAATCAACTACTCCTACGAATTTATCTTCACTTCCTATTGGAATTTCTATAGGTACAGGATTTGCTCCTAATTTATCTCTTATTGTTTTTATTGATTCAAAATAATCTGCTCCAGTAGCATCCATTTTATTTATAAAACAGATTCTTGGAACTCCATATTTATCCGCTTGTCTCCAAACAGTTTCAGATTGTGGTTCAACACCACTTTTAGCGTCAAATAGAGCTATAGCACTGTCTAAAACTCTTAATGACCTTTCTACTTCAACTGTAAAGTCAACGTGTCCTGGGGTATCAATAATATTGATTCTATTGCCTTTCCAGATACAAGTTGTTGCAGCCGATGTAATAGTGATACCTTTTTCTTGCTCTTGAACCATCCAGTCCATTTGAGCAGCACCATCGTGAGTATCACCTATTTTATGGATCTTACCAGTGTAATATAGTATACGCTCTGTAGTTGTTGTTTTACCAGCATCTATATGAGCCATTATACCTATATTTCTAGTATTGGCTAAAGAATATTCTCTTCCCATAAATATATTTTACTCCTTCCTAACTACAGAAACTAGAATCTGAAATGAGCAAATGCTTTATTAGCTTCTGCCATCTTATGAACGTCTTCTCTTTTCTTAACACTTGCACCAGTGTTATTTGAAGCGTCTAAGATTTCTTTTGCTAGTCTTTCAACCATAGTTTTTTCTCCTCTAGCTCTTGAATAAGTTGTTAACCATCTTAAGCCTAGAGTTTGTCTTCTTTCTGGTCTTACTTCAATTGGAACTTGATAGTTTGCACCACCAATTCTTCTAGATTTTACTTCCAATACTGGCATTATATTATTTAATGCTTTGTAAAATACTTCTAAAGCATCTTCACCAGATTTTTCTGCTACTTGTTCAAAAGCTTTATACACAATTCCTTGTGCAGTACCTTTTTTACCATCTAGCATTATATTATTTATTAGTTTAGTAACCACCTTATCGTTGTAAACTGGATCAGGCATTACCTCTCTTTTAGGCACATGTCCTTTTCTTGGCACTTTACTTCCCTCCTTACCATTTTAGTAGTTTCATTGGTACTCGACTTTCGTCGTTGTGCTCGAATGTATATATTAAAGTATAAATTACTGTATTTATCATATTAATTTTATTACATTAAAGCATCAATTAAAAAATTATTTAGGTTTTTTAGCTCCATATTTAGAACGTCCTTGCTTTCTATCAGCTACACCAGCTGTATCTAAAGCACCACGAACTATATGATAACGAACCCCTGGTAAGTCCTTTACTCTTCCACCTCTAATAAGTACAACACTATGTTCTTGTAGGTTGTGTCCTATTCCTGGTATATAAGCAGCAACTTCCATTCCATTTGTTAAACGAACTCTTGCTACCTTACGTAAAGCTGAGTTAGGTTTCTTAGGCGTTACTGTTCTTACAGCAGTACAAACCCCTCTTTTTTGTGGTGATCTAACTTCTGTTGTTCTTTTGTTTAAAGTATTGAAGTTAACACTTAAAGCTGGAGATTTTGACTTATAAGTTCTAGCGTGTCTACCTTGTTTTATCAATTGATTTATTGTTGGCATTATTCCACCTCCTTGAAAATTTTACATAAAAAAAGAAATGCACTAGCATTCTATTTTTTGCACTCATACATTCTATCACCTGAATATTGAAAAGTCAACTAATTTACGCCTTTTTATACATTAAAAAAACAAAATTTAATATTTTTATATTTTTAGTATATAAAAACTAAATATGCTAAAATAATATAAGAGAAAGACAAGGTGAAATACATGAAAAACAGTTTTTTGTATCAATATGATAAATTTAATTCCCATAAATTTATTAAATTTTCATTATCATTATTAATAATAGTTTTTTTATTCCTACCTTTAATAATACCTTTTATTCCTACAGGCTTTATTAACCAATATATTCCCTATTCCAATTTAGTTTTAAATTTATCTGGGAAATATATTTTTTTAATAGTACCCTATTTACTTCCTTTTATATGTCTTATTATGTTCTTATATTATAAGGATTATTATTTACTAAAAATATTTTCATTATTATTTTATGGTATCTCCTTATATTATCAATATATATCTGTAATGGATATTTATATTAATTCAGATTTAACTTTCTTAATCCTTAGATACATTGCTCCCAATATAATATTTATTCTATTGTTCATAATTTTAATGACTTTTAAAACTAGGGCCTTGAAAGCAAAAAAATAATTAAAATAATATAAAAGGTATTTTGATTTTTATTAATCAAAATACCTTTTGTATATATATTCTTAATTTATCTTATAAGCCTTATATAATAAGCTATTAATTTTTACCTTTTTTCAATAAGGTTCTCTCAATAACATAGAATAATCCCTGTAGGAATAAAGCTATTAAAGCTCCTAATACTACACTAGAATCCCCTATTACTGTTGCTAATGTTGTTGGAAAATACACTAACGCTTCTTTTGTTCCTGTTATACCAAGACTTGTTGCAATTGCTACTCCTGCAATTAACATATTTTTCTTAGTTAATTCTTCTTTTGTAAGAAGATTAACTCCTGCCATTGCAATTTGTGAAAATATAACTAATGTAGCCCCTCCAATTACACAAGAAGGCATTGAGGTAATTATTGAACCTATTTTAGGTGAAATACCACCTAATATTAAGAAAAATGCGGCTGTAGCTATTACAAATCT
This sequence comes from Gallicola sp., assembly GCA_012841535.1. Lineage (GTDB taxonomy): Bacteria > Bacillota > Clostridia > Tissierellales > Peptoniphilaceae > Miniphocaeibacter. The sequence goes on from DUUN01000311.1 coordinate 5,496, forward strand.
ACTAACTACTTTATTTAAAGATACTATAGCTGCATTTTGACTAAATGCTGCTACAGGTATTGAATTTAGCAAAGATGCACAAATTGATCCTAATCCAACTCCCATAACTCCTGAGGATAATTCTTTTTCTGTTACATCTCTATCTAATCCACCTACTGTAGTCAATGTTAAATTCCCCATTAAATCCGCTACAGAAACTATGTATAGTAGTATAAACATAACTATTATATGAGGTTTAAACTCTATTCCAAAAGCTAAGGGTTTTGGTATAGATACCCATGCTGCCTCTTTCACTGCCGAAAAATCAACTAAACCTGCCATTGCAGATATTATAAATCCTACTATGATTCCAACTAAGATTGCAATATCCTTTACAATACCTCTACCATAATTTTGTAACACAATTATTATAAGTGCTACTATTAATCCTATTACAAAGTTTATAATATAACCATACTCAGGTGAATTTGCTCCTCCTGCTAGATTATTAATAGCTGTTGGAAATAGTCCTAAACCCATACATGTAATTATTGTACCTGAAATTATAGGAGTAAAAATCCTTCTAATTTTACTAACTATAAATAAACCAAAAAATATATGAAAAATTGCTCCTGCTATTTGACCACCTACCATAGCAGCCATTCCATATTCTTCAACTACTCCTAGACAACCACCTAAGAATAAATAACTAGTTCCCATTATTACAGGTAACCTAACTCCAAATTTATAACCCTTTACAAATGGTGGTGGATATAATTGAATTAATGTAGCAATTGCTGCTGCTAGCATTGCTCCCTGTACAAGCATTGTTGATTGGGCTTGACTTAGACCAAGAATTTGTGTAATTAACAATGCTGTAACGCTGTTACCAAAAACCATTGCAAATAAATGCTGCAAACCAAGAGGTACCGCTTCTCTTAACGGTGGAATCCCATTAAGATCAAACTTGGATTTATTCTTTTTATTAATCATATTTTCCCTCCAATTTTTGTATTTCCCAAATTATAATGAACCCTATATAGTTTTTCTAAATAAATAATTATCTCTTAATATTTCTTTATTTCTCTCATGCCCATAAATACTTTTTCTGGTGTTATTGGTAATTCCCTTCCTTGAAAGCCTACTGCATTACATATTGCATTTGCTATTGCTGGACTAGGAGTATGAACAACAGCTTCCCCTATTGATTTTGCTCCATAAGGACCTGTTGGTTCGTAATCGGACCTAAATTCAACAATAACCTCTCCAACATCAGATTTTATTGGAATATTGTAATGCATAAAATTATTTGTTAACAAATTACCTCGTTTGTTATATATAACATCTTCGTATAAGGCTAATCCTATACCCTGCATCAGCCCCCCTTCTGCTTGAACCTTTGCTAAATTTGGATTTATTATAGTTCCACAATCGGCCACTAACACAAATTTTATTAAATCCACCTTTCCTGTTAGTGTATCAACTTCAACTTCTGCAAAACCTGCCATAAATGGTCTTGGTTTTTCTCTAGATCCATAGGATGCTTTTACCATTATTTGGTCTGTGTTTTCTCCAATAAGAGACTCTCTGACTATTTCAGTTAATAAAACATACATTGTTTCATCTTTTTTATGCTTAATCCTATCTTTTTCCAATAATAAATCAGATTTTGCTAAACACATTTTTTTACTAGCAATTTCCAGTAACTTTTCCTTTAATTTTTCTCCTGCTCTAACTACTGCATTACCTGTAATATATGTTGTGCAAGAAGCGTAGGCCCCTGTCTCATATGGTGCTGTATTTGTATCACCTGTACAAATACTTATACTATCCATATCTGTATTTAAAGATTCTGCCGCTATTTGACACAAGACAGTTTCTGCTCCTGTTCCTAAATCTGAGGACCCAACCATTAACATATAGCTTCCATCTTCTTCAAGCCTTAAAATAACCGTTGCTGTATCCTGTCCTGCAATTCCTGAAGTATGAAGGGCTAAAGCTGCTCCTACTCCTCTGACTTTATTTTCTCCAACTTTGACTCTTGGAAATTTCTTATCCCATTCTATTAAATCCTTACCTCTCTTAATACATTCCTCTACATTAAAACTCCTCATTTTATGAGGTAAAATCCCACCTTCATCTCCTTTTCTTATTGTGTTTTTTAACAATAATTCTACTGGATCCATTTTTAATTCTCTGGCTAATTCATTCATAATTGAAGCCATTGCAAAAGTTCCTTGAGTTGTACCATATCCTCTTAGAGGGCCAGATGGTACCATATTTGTATATACAGATTTACCATTAAATCTTATTGCTGGAACTCTTGCATACATAGGAAGAACATTTTGTCCTGATTCCATAGTTACAGCAGCAGCATTTGAGCCATAAGCACCTGTATTACTTAAAACCTTCATATCTATGGCTTTTATATTTCCATTTTTATCGGCTCCTATTTTTATTCTAGTTATAATAGGATGACGTACACTAGTAGCCATAAACATTTCTTCCCTATCTAAAATTAACTTACTTGGTCTTTTTGTTTTATTGGTTACAAAAGCAACATAGGGTTCTGTAATAGCTAATTTTTTTCCACCAAAAGCTCCTCCTACTTTAGCTGCTTTTAATCGAACATTCTTTAATGGTACTCCTATAGCCTGTGCTGTTTGCCTTCTCATATGGGATATTGTTTGATTTCCAGAAATTATTGTTATTTTTCCCTTATTATCTATATATGCATAGGATCTATTAGTTTCCATACTACAATGTTGTTGAGCCTGTGTTCTATATTCTCTTTCTAAAATCACATCACAATCTTTAAACTCTTTATCTACATCACCTTCAGATAAGCTGAAATCGGAAACTAGATTTCTATTATTATCGTATTTTGTAAAGGGCTTTCCATGGTATCTCTTACCTTCATGAATTATAATTTCATTGTCCAGAGCTTTTTCCATATCTAAAATAGGTTCAAATACTTCATAATCAACTTTAATTAATTTTCTAGCCTTTTCTGCTATTCTTTCATCTTCTGCTACTACTATTGCCACTTCATCTCCTACAAATCTAACAATAGGTTCTAATAACACCCTATCGTGAGGTGACATTTCTGGGGCAGCTTCTCCCCCTTCCGAATATCTAATTTGTTCAACATCTTTATATGTATAAATATCTACTACTCCATCAAGGGATTTTGCTTTTTCTACATTTATATCTTTTATTTTTGCAAATGCATAAGGACTTCTTAAAATTTTTATACTCAAAACATTTTTTTGATTAATTAAATCATCTGTATAAATTGGTCTACCTGTTAGAATAGCTTCACTGTCTAGTTTCTTATAACTTTTACCTACTACCATATTAATCACCTATTCTTTCTTTCATCTTGGTAATCAATACTGCACACAAACCTTTTCTATATTCTTTAGTCCCCTTTACATTAGTGCCAAAGTTTAATTCTTCACAAGCAAGTTCCCTAATTTCCTCAATACTCTTATTTTCTGCTAAAGCTTTACTAGCTTTTTCTGCTATTTCTGCTTTTGTAGGTCTTGCTCCTATTGCTATTTTTGCAGTACCATCTTTCCCAATATACATAGCTCCATTTAAAATTGAAAAATCGCCAGAGGTTTTCCTAACATTTTCAAATACAGCCCTTCCATTTTTCTTTGGAATAATAATCTCTTTTAAAATATCTTTCTTATATTCTTTTTTTAAAAAATCCTTTAAATCAATAATCCCCTCAGAATGAAGATTAATTTTTGCATCTAAAACTAACAAACATGGTAACAAGTCTGAAAAACCATATTTAGAAAATATACCTGCACCAATTTGAGCCATATTTCTAAATTGAACCCCTACTATGCTACTAACACTTTCGCTTAATATTCCATTACAGTAATTCTTTAAAACTGTATTGGTTTCTATTTCCCTTAGTGTTGTTGTTGCACCTATTCTGATCTCCTCTTCTTCATCTTCTATGTAATTTAAATTAAGGTTCATTAAATCTATCCCTAATCCTATTGTTTTTGATCCCATCTTTATAAAAGCACAACCACCTAATATTTGGTTATTCTTTTTTTCTATTAATAAATCATATGCCTCTTCTATTGTATTTGGTGCAATATAGTTTTTTATTGTAATCATACGACTTCACTCCGTGTACTTCTTAACTCTAAATATTTTTTTATAGCCCTAATCTGTCCCTTATAGCCCGTACATCTACATAGGTTTCCATCTAAATAATGATATATTTCCTCTTCTGTAGGGTTGACTAACTCATTTTCCAAGGACATAACAGCCATTATTAAACCTGGAGCACAATAACCACACTGGTCAGCTCCTTCTTCAGCTAAAAAATCAACTAAAAATTTAGACCTTTCTCTCACTCCCTCTAGAGTTGCAATTGCCTTACCTTCCGCTCTTACTGTTAGATAAGTACATGATAAGATTATTTTCTCATCTAGTAAAACCCCACAAACTCCACATGAACTACTTTGACAACCTTCTTTTACACTTAAGTAACCTAATTTTCTTAATGTTTCTAACAAAAACTCATCTGGTCTTACATCTACTTCTATTAATTTTTTATTAATATTTAACTTCATATCATCACCTATTCCATTCATGTCCAGACATTCTATTTGTTATATTTCCTCTATTACATAAATCCTCTGCTGAATCCTGTATTTTTTTTAGAGTTTCTTCTTCGGAGTCAACAGTAAGGATTTTTCTATTTTCCATAACTATATTTCCATCTATAATAACTGTTTCTATATTCTCAACTCCAGAAGAGTATACTAAAGTTGAAACTGGATTATGCATAGGTATCGCTTTAGGATTTAACATTGGATTAAATACAAGTAAATCTGCTTTTTTCCCAACTTCAAGGGAACCTATTTCTTTATCTAGTCCAATGGCTTTCGCTCCATCTATTGTTGCCATTTCTAATACCTTTTCAGCCCTAATAGAAACTGGATCTAGAGTTTTTACTTTTTGCTGTAATGCTGTGATTTTCATAGTCTCAATAATGTCTTGAGAATTATTACTAGCAGCTCCATCAACTCCTAAGCCTACAGTAAGTCCCATATCTATCATTTTTGTAATTGGTGCAGTTCCTGAAGCTAAATACATATTACTTACAACATTATGAGATACTTTCATATTGTATTCTTTTGCTTTTAATAATTGATTATCATTTAAAACAACACAATGAACCATTAAAACATTTTCACCGTTAATACCTAGATCTATAAGAGTATCAAAATCATCTTTGCCATGAATTTTATTTGAAGCTATATTATTAAAATCTGTTTCTGATAGGTGAACAGCAAATAATCCATTATATTCATTTGTAATAGCGTAGACTCTTTTTAACATTTCATCTGTTGCTGCCCATACAGATGATGGAGAAGTACCTATTTGTATTCTTCCATTTTCAATATTATGATATTTGTCAAATAGTCTATACAAGTCTTCCTCTACAGTTTTTATATCTTGTGTAAGCTCCAAAGGTGTACCAAATTCATTACCTGTATTTATCATTCCTCTACCTATAATTCCTCTAATTTTTAAATCTTTATAGGCTTCAACTATACTATCTGTTAACTTAGGTTTACTATGAGTATGCATGTAGTCTACTGTTGTAGTTACTCCACTTTTTATAGCCTCTATGCCTCCAGATATTGCTCCGTAATACACATTATCCTCTGTAAGATATATAGCCGCTTGAAACATCATATCTGATAGCCAGTGATGTAATTCCATATCATCACCTAATCCTTTTAATAAGCTTTGAAATAGATGTGTATGGGTATTAATAAATCCTGGGAAAATAACTTTGCCCTCTGCATCTATTATCTTTTTTACATTAGAATACTTATTTATTAACGATTTACTATCACCAATATCTATAATCCTATTATCCTTTATTGCCAAAGCGCCTTTATATAATATTTCCCTTTTTGCATTAACCGTTACAATAATTCCATTTTTTATAAGAATATCTATCATTTTTATCTCCTGAAAATTTATTTAAAGAACAAATATTTATTTTCAAATAATAAGTATTTGTTCTTTAAAATCTAATTAATATTTTATTTTTCCTTCTTTTTTTCATTTTTGGGTAATACTAAATTCAATGTAAAAGCTACAAGGGCAGCTATTACAATTGGAGATTCACCAAATACCATTCTAATAATATCTGGAAAAGCTTTTAAACTATCAGGTACAGAAGTAATCCCCATCCCTAGAGCTAAACTTAATCCTACAATCGATATATTTCTAGGTGTTAGTTCATCATGTAGTATTAGTTGTAAACCGGTCATAGTTATCATTCCAAAAATACTTATTGTAGCTCCACCTAACACTGCTGTTGGTATTGTTGTCATTAAAGCACCAAATTTAGGAACAAAACCTGCCAACAACATAAAAATTGCTGCTAATGCTAAAACAAATCTACTAATTACTTTATTTAAAGATACTAGACCTACATTTTGACTATAGGATGAAGGTGGTAATCCTCCGAAAAATGATCCTAGTGAAGTAACAATACCGCTACCTATTATTCCTCGAGATAACTCAGTGTCTGTAGCTTTTCTTCCCATTCCTCCCATAGTTGTTCCTGATAAATCACCTATTGACTGTAGTGCATTTACTAAGCATAAAACCAACATGCTTATAATTGCAGGCCAATGAAAAGTCATTCCAAAATCACTTATTTTAGGAACAGATAATAAACTTGCACTAGATAATGATGAAAAATCAACTTTCCCCATTACTAATGCTAATATATAACCTACTGTTACTCCAACTATCATAGATGCTGATTTTATGTATCCTTTAAAAAAATTATTACATACAACTACAGTTACTAATGTAACTATCGCTAAAATCCAGTTTGAAAAATCTCCATAATTTGGACTTCCCAATCCTCCTGCCATGTAGTTTACAGCAATAGGATACAAGGACAGTCCTATAGTAGTTACTACTACTCCAGTTACAAGAGGAGGGAAAAATTTTAATATTCTTTTTCCCAATAAACCTATGAATATTGTAAATATACCACCAATTAACTGGGCTCCTAATATTCCATCTATCCCATATTTTGTACCTATTACAGATAATGTTGGAAGATAAGTAAATCCTACTCCAAAAATAATAGGCAATTTCGAACCAGTTTTTCCAATTGGATAAAGTTGTAATAGGGTAGCTATACCGGATACTATTAAGGCAGCTTGTACTAATAATGTAGTTTCTGTTTGACTTAACCCACAAATTTCCGCAACCATTCTTGGTAATGTTACCGTTCCTACAATCATTGCAAATATATGTTGTAAGGATAATGGCAAAGCTTTTATAAACGAAGGTTTACCATCTAATTTAAACAATTCTTCATCTAAACCTTCATAATCCATTTTTTTTGAATTGTCTTTATTCATTGTAATTTTCCTTTCATGAACTCATAATATTCTAATTTATAAAAATAATAGATCTAAGAAATAATTAATCAAAGATCAATAGTTTTAATGATCTCTTAATGGAGATTTACTATCATTTATTTCAAGATTAACCTTTTCTTTGTCCCATTTTTCCCTACCTGCTTTTGTAACTATAACCGCTTCTGTAAGTCCTTTTGCAAATCTTTCTACACTGTCAATTCCTACAGTATCGTCAATAGCCCCTTGTGCTTTTTGGTCTTTACTCCAAATAGTTCCTCCTATATAACAACCTCCTAAACCACCACTTACTAACATTTCATGCATTAAGAAGAAATTTATAATTGGTAATTTAGCAGTTTCTTCGCCTCCATATCTTGTTCCACCAGTGGTTATTGCCCCTCCAACTTTATTTTGTAAATGCCCTGAATATACCAGGTAAATTGGACGAAGTCTATTTAAAGCTGTAGCTAGTTGTGCTGTTATATTCATATCATAAACAGGAGAAGCTATTATTATTCCGTCTGCTTCTAAGATTTTAGCCTCTAATTCTTGTAAATCATCTTTGATTATACACATCGTTTTATTTCGTATACATGAATCACAATGGATACAATATCCAATTTTCTTTCCCCTAACAGTCCAATATTCTGTTTCAATATCAGGATAGCTTTCACACACTTCTAACGCTCTCTTTAATGCATATTCTGTTGAACCATTTTTTCTGGGACTTCCACATATTCCTAATATTTTAGCCATTTAAATCCTCCTTGTTTATTTTTATTGGTAATTTCTTTATTTCAATACCTGTTGCATCATATACTGCATTTAATATTGCAGGAGCTGCTGGTACTACTGCACATTCCCCTATACTTTTTCCACCATAAGGTCCTGTTTCTTCAAATCCCTTAACAAAGTGGGTTTTAATTTCCGGCATTTCATGTGCTCTAAACATTTTGTAGCTACCAAAACTATCGTTTGTCATATTTCCCTTGTCATCAAATACATAATCTTCTGTTAGGGCGTAACCTAATCCCATGTGTATTCCACCATCTAATTGGTTTGTTGCTGCTAAAGGATTTATTACTTTACCGGAATCATGACAGGCAGTATAGGAAATTACTTTTATTTTCCCAGTTTTCTCTTCTACTAAAACCTCTGCAAAATGAACTCCATAAGAAGTTATTCCAGCCTCAGATCTATGACTTTCAACTACTGTTATTTCAGCTTCTTTTTCTTTTTGAGAATAAACGGCTATATCTGAAAGAGAAATTTTTCTACTACTATCTGCTTGACTTACTACATAACCATTTTCTAAAACTAAATCTTTAGTCTTTAAAATTTCTTCTGCTAATTCAACTATCTTGCTCTTTAATTTTTCAGCAACTCTTTTTGCTGCTGCTCCTTCTACATATAAACCTCTACTTGCGTAATCACCTAAATTCCACGGTACTGCATCTGTATCTGCTTCAAGAGTTTCTACCTTGTCCGGAGTAATGCCTAATACCTCCGCTATCATTTGAGTCTGCAAGGTTACAGAACCATTTCCCATATCATGGACTCCCGTAAGTAGAGTTGTCGTTCCATCTTCATTTAATTTTAAGGCTAGGGATATATAATCTCTATGTGCTCCAAAGACACCATTGCCATGAGCCCCTATTGCCATCCCAACTCCATGTCTGTATCCTTTTTCTCCTACTATTTTTTTCTTTCTTTCCCATTCAAATATTTCACTACCTTCCTTAAGACAATCTAATATTCTCGGATTTCCTAAAGGAGAATTAAATCTTTGATCAACTCCATCTGGAAGTGCAGCATTTATTTTTTGCAATTCTACTAGATCAATATTTAAATCCCTCGCAATTTTACCCATTTGAGCTTGTTGTGCAAAAAATATTTGTGGTGAACCATAACCTCTCATTGCACCTGCAATAGGTATATTCGTATATACAGGTACTCCCCTAAATCTAAGATTTGGAATTTTATATACTTTATAGATCTTATGACTTAAAGCTCCTAAAACATTGTAACAACTTGATGCATAAGAACCTGTATTTAATAAAATATTAAAATCTTGTGCTACTATTTCCCCATTTTCCTTAACACCTGTTTTTATATACATTACTGCTGCATGTCTTGTCCTTGTCGATTTAAATACTTCTTTTCTTGTGAGGGTTACCTTTACTGGTTGCATCGTCATCTTAGATAAAATCGCCGCTACAGGTTCAATAGTCATTTCTAGTTTTCCACCAAATGATCCTCCTATAGACGGAGTTATCATCCTAATTTTATGTAATGGCATTTCTAAAATTTGAGACAATATTACTCTAAAAGCAAATACATTTTGGCAAGAACTATGAACTGTAAGCCTATTATCTATAGTATATTGGGCTATACATGTATGAGGTTCTAATGCACCATGATTAACAGGCTGTACTTCATATCTATCTTCATAGATTTTATAAGCCTGAGCAAATCCCTTTTCTACATCTCCTGCATTTGCTTTTATTTCATTTAATACATTTCCACCAGGATGTATTGGATAGGCATTTTCTTTAGCTGCTTCCTCTACATCAAATATAGGTGGCAATTCTTCATATTCAACTTTTATAAGATTTACAGCTTGTTCAGCTGCTTCCATAGTTTCAGCTGCAACTGCTGCAACCCTATCTCCGACAAATCTTACGTTTTTTGAAAATACAGTTTCTGTAAATGGTATATCATGATCATAAAATCTCAATGCACTATTGTATTTAATATGTGGGGTATTAAAGCATGTAGCTATTGCCTTTACGCCTTCAACCTTCATTGCCTCTGTAGTATCTATACTTTTAACTTTCCCATGGGCTATTGGAGAATATAAAATTTTACCATATAGCATATTGGGAAGTTTCATATCGTCTACATAGATTTTATGTCCTGTTGCCTTTAATACCGAATCTCTTATGGGATATCCCTTTCCAATAATTTTTTCTTTCACACTACACCCCTCCAAGTTTTTCAGCTGCTATTTTTACTGCTTCAACTATTTGCACATATCCTGTACATCTACACAAGTTCTCTCTAAAGGCAAATCTAATCTCTTCCTCTGTTGGATTTTTATTTTCATTTAATAAGGCCTTAGTTGTTAAAATCATAGCCGGTGTACAAAATCCACATTGAATAGCTCCCGCTTCAATAAAAGCTTCTTGTATTGGATGTAATTTATAGCCATCGGCTAATCCTTCTATTGTTTCTATTTTTGACTTCTGTAAATCAAAGCCTTTTACCCTACAAGATTTAATAGCTTTACCATCTATTATTACTTTACACGTACCACTTGTTCCTGTTTCACATCCACATTTTGCTCCTGTTAAATTTAGTTTTTCTCTTAAAATATTCAGAAGGCTTTCATTTTTATCTCCTACAATTTTATAATTATTACCATTTACATTAAGATAATAATTTTCCATAAAAATCCCCCTTATAACTATTAGCTCTATATACTTATCTTTCTATAAATTTTCCCTTTAAGTCCTCTTCTAATATCTTTTCATTTTCCAATATTTTATTGCCTCTAATATAAACTGCATCAACAATATAATTTAATTCTCTATTATCATATATAGAATATTGACTATTTCCATGTATTTTTTTGAATTTCCAATTTTTCTTACTTAAAATTACAATATCGGCATCTTTACCTGCTTCTAATCTACCTTTGTTTTTTAAGTTAAAAATTTCAGACGGATTTGTTGATAATTTATCAATGACTTTAGTTATTTCCACATTTCTTTTTTCAGCTTCAGATAGGGTTACTAAAATCCTCTCCTCTATACCTGGAACTCCTCCAGCAATTTTTTTGTAATCCTCTATTCCAATTTTTTTATCTAAACTAAAGGGACAATGGTCTGTTGCTATAACATCTATATTTTCTTTTTCTATATTCCCCCATAGAAAATCTACATCTTCTTTTTTTCTCAATGGTGGTGAGCAAATATATTTTCCGCCATCTTCTCTATTGTAAACATCATCTACAAAAGTTAAGTACTGAACACAGGTTTCAACAAAGAGATTTCTATGTCCTTTTTCTTTTGCTCTGATTATATTTTCCAAACTCTCCTTTGAAGAAATATGAACAAAATACAACTTTGGATAACCTGTTATTTTCGAATAATAGATTAATCTTTCAACTGTTTCTGCCTCTGCTTCAACTGGTCTTGAAAGGGGAAAGTCAGAAACTCTATCTCCATGTAATTTTTCTGAATAGTTTATTATTTCTTCATTTTCACAATGTACACATACTGTAATATCTTCTTCTTTTGCAATTGTTAAAAGTTTTAAAATCCATTTATCTTCTAACTTCTCACCATAAACTGTATATATTTTTACACTTGATATTCCAAGATTTTTCAATTCTTTTAATTCGTCTAATGTTCTATTATCATTTTTAAAAGCCACGCCATGAAACGAATAATCTACATAAGACTTTTCAGCTTTTTTATGATAGTCACTAATTATATTTAAAATATTATTATTTTTATTTCCATAGGAAACATGGTCGACTATTGTCGTTGTTCCACCATATAGAGCAGCTTTACTTCCTGTTTTAAAATCATCTATGGTTATTAGTCCATCTCCCATATTGTGATCTAAATGGGTATGGGCATCTATTCCCCCTGGAATAATAAATTTATTTTCACAATTAATTACTTCTTTTTCTACAATATTTATACTATCTTCAACTTTTTCTATTTTTTCTCCACTTATTAAAATATCTTTTTTTACAAATTTCTTATTTAATGAATTATATACTAGTCCATTTTTTAATAAAGTCTTCATATTAACCCCAATAAAATTCCTGTATAAATCTCTCTACGTTTTTATAGGCAAATTTTTCAATTAATTCCATACTAAATCCCTTTAAATTTAAATAATTCATAAATTCTATAACCTTCTTTGGAGAATTAATACTATAATTTCCATTTATACCATCAAAATCTGTACCTAAGGCTATAGTGTCCTCTCCAGCAATTTTAAGAATATATTGTAAATGATTTTTATAGTCTTTAAATTCAGCTGTATTAGTTCCATTTGCAAAGGGTGGAAATACATTTAGTCCTATGACTCCACCTTTATTTGCAATGGCTTTTATTTGTTTATCATCTAAATTTCTTGAATGGTCTTGAACTCCTTTGGCATTAGAGTGAGTAGCCATAAAGGGATATTTTGAATACTTATAAACATCCCAAAAGCCACCATTGGATAAGTGAGAAACATCGATAATAATCCCTTTTTTATTCATTTCTTCTACAATTTTTATGCCAAAATCAGTTAAGCCTAAACTATCTTCTTTTTTGTTTTTTGAATGAGGATAACCTATTTTATTCTCATTGTTCCATAGTAATGTAACTAGAGAAATTCCCTTATTTTTTAATTTACCTACATCATCTATTTGTCTTATACATCTTCCATCTTCTATTGTTATAAATATCGATAGTTTGTTTTTGTTTTTTGCCTCAATATATTGTTTGTAATTCCTTACTATTTTTAATTTTTCTCTATATTTTTCCGAAGTTTTTTCTAGGAAGCCAATACATTTATCTATATAATCCCAGTCAGAAATTTCTCCTAGGCCAGGATTGTCTTCATAATCCTCATTGTATAAATAAATTGCCATAAATTGTGATTTTACTTTATTATCTAATAGTTTTTTTAAATTTATATCGGAATTTTCACCAAACATAAATTCTTCAACTTTTTCATCTTTTATATATTTAATAATTGTGTCACAATGAAGATCTATATACATATTTCACACCTTTTAATAAAATTCTAATGCTCTAGTTGGACATATTGATGAACATAAACCGCATTTTCTACATTTACTATTATCTAAATACATGTCTTCAGAAATCCTTCTTGCATCATATGCACAAACTATTTCGCATTTTTTACACTTTATACATTTATCTTTATTATATTTAAATTCTCCTACTATAGATTCGCTTTTTTTATGGATAAGACCTATTATATCCTCTAGTGATTTATAGTTATTATCAGTTAGCCACTTTTCAATTTGATCCGATAATTTTCCTATAACCTTTTCACCATATATTATTGGATAGGTACAAACTCCTACATAATTAGCCCCTGCCATAAAAACCTCTATGGCATTTTTATAGGACATTATCCCTCCTAGTCCTATAATAGGAATATTAATATTTTTTCTTACCTCATATATGTTATTAATATTAAAGGGAAGTATTGCTTCTCCTGTTAGCCATCCTTTAGATATATTTCCAAGTGTAGATAGTCCTGTTTCTATGTTAACTCTCATAGCCGGTCCAATTGAATCACTAATTGTTAAGGCATCAGCTCCATTTTTCTCCAGTGTTTTAGCAAGTTCTACCATATTTTTAACTCTTGAAGGTAGCTTTACTATAATCGGTATATTAACTCTTTTTTTTGTGTCTATTAACATTGGAAGTAAATCTTCTTCATTATAAGAAACCAACTCTAAAAAAGTTGCTCCTGCCTTTTCTAATCCCTCTACCATTAAACTAGTTTCCTCTACAGAATGACCACAAGAGGCTATTACAGGAATTTTGGATTTTTTTAATTCTGGAAGTTCTTTATTTATCCAAGTTTCGTAAGTATAGTCAGACCATAATTCATCATTTATTAAACTTTTATTTTCTGACATTTGCATATGTGGTATAGGATTTATTGCAGCTTCTAATTTTATGGTTTTTGTAACACAAAGTCCAGCTTTGTTTTTATGAAGTTTCTTTATTCCTTCAGCACTATATGTTAAGGGACCAGATCCAATAATTATTGGAGATTGTATTTTGCTTCCTAAAAAATCGTACATTTACTTTATACCTCCCCAAAATGAAGTTGCTAGTTCTTTTATTTCATATCTCATTTTGTCCTTTTCGTTCTCTATATCTTTACGATTATGCTTTTTGCCACTTATATATACATCTTTAATCATTCTTTTTTCGCCTTTAACTACAATTAAATCATATATATTTTCCCTGTTTAAAGGAGTTGAGAACATATCCTCTATAACAATGAAGTCAGCGTCATAGCCTTTTTCTAGTTTGCCTTGATTAAATCCTAAGGCCTTGGCTCCATTTTCTGTAGCCATTTTAAATACATCTTTAGCACTCATTACTTCTGTATTTTCTAAATTGGCTTTATGGATTAAAAATGCAAATCTCATTACTTCGAAGAAGTCATTAACATATCCATCTGTTCCTAAAGCAACATTTATACCCTTGTCTAGCATTTCTTGAACTGGTGCTATTCCTCCACCAACTTCACAATTACTAATAGGATTGTGAACTACATTACATTTTGATTTTTTTATTATATCTATTTCTTTAGAATCTACTTTTACACACTGAGACATTAGGGTATTCTCGTCTAAAACATTTAATTTATCTAAGTATTCTACTGGTGTTAAGCCAAAATTCTTTAATGTATAGTTTTTTTCATAGATACTTTCCGATAGATGAAACTGTAAAAAGGTATTATTTTCCCTAGCTAGTTTTTTAGCCTCTGTAATAAATTTTTTAGAACAGGTAAATGTTGTATGGGTACAGATACAACCCTTAATATTTTTGCTATTTTTTGTAGATTCTGTAAAGTTTTGATTTTGATTAAGACATTTTATTCCATTTTCCCAATTGATTCTTTCACTGGACTCTAGAGAAAGTATTGCCTTTAAACCAAATTCTTCTACAACCTCTGCCTGTGCTTCCAAAGTATCCTCTTCTGTTAACGGACCTTCAGCAGTATCACAAAAAGCTGTTACTCCTGAACTAATCATGTCTAAACATGAGGATTTTGTAGTTAGTACAAATTCTTTTTTTGTTAATCTATCCTCTATTAAAGGCCACCAAAACACCTTTAAAAAACCTTCAAAATCATTAAAGTTATCTAGCTTAGGTATTCCCCACGATAAAATTCCATATAGATGTGTATGGGCATTTGTAAAAGATGGCATTAGTATTGAATCTTCATAATCTATTATTTCAATATTGGCTAAGGAATTTGTTTCGGAAATATCTTCTAAAACTTTTTTAATTTTCCCCTTATCTATAAGAATTCCACCATCTTCTATAACCTTATTGTTACTGCTAACTATCCATTTAGATTTTACTAAATACAAACTAATCCACCTTTCTTTCTAAAGCCTCTATTATTTTTTCAGCAGTTATAGGTAGAGATCTTATTCTTGCTCCACAAGCATTATATATAGCATCTGCTATTGCTGGAGCTGGTGAATTTGTAACTAATTCCGCTATTGATTTTGCACCAAAGGGACCTGTTGGCTCTTTTTCAGGGCAAAAATCTACAACTATCTCTCCTATATCCCTTCTTGTTGGAATGTTATAATTAAAGAAATTGTTTGTTAATAATTTTCCTTTATTGCTGTATATTACATCTTCATATAGGGCAAGGCCTATTCCCTGGGTTATTCCTCCTTCTGCCTGTATTCTAGCAAGATTAGGATTAATAACCTGTCCACAATCTATTACAGAAACATATTTTAAAATATCTACTTTACCTGTTAGGGTATTTACTTCTACTTCTACAAAACTTACTGCATATGGTCTTGGAGTATCTCCTATACCAAAGGTTGCATCAGCTATAATTGCTTCTGCATTTGGACTTACAGCCGAATCTATTCCTAGTTGTTTTAATGTAACAGATTCATTGTTTTCAGTATTTACAACTTTGCCTTTCTCCAATTTCATTTTTTCTATATTTACATTTAAATATTTTTTAGATTTTTCAAATATTTTTTCTTTTATTTTTTCACAAGCCATAACAACTGCATTTCCAGTTAAATATGTTGTGCAAGAAGCATAGGCCCCCTTATCGTAAGGGCAACTATCTGTATCTCCTGATACTAGGTTTACTCCTTCCATATCTGTATTTAAGGCTTTTGCAGCTATTTGAAGCAATATGGTATCTGAACCTGTTCCTAGATCAGAGGAACTTGTAAAGACTGTAAAGGTTCCATCTTCTTGTAATCTTATTAATACTGTTGCAACATCAATGTTGGAAACTCCTGAACTATGAGTTGCATGTCCCATTCCAACACCTCTTTTTATATGGCCCTTATCTTCTGGTCTATATCTTTTATTATCCCAATCTATTAATTCTTTTCCTCTTTTAATACATTCTTCTATATTAAAACTTCCAATAGTACTTTTATTTAACCCACCAATATGTCCAGATCTTATAGTATTTTTCAATTTAACTTCTACCGGGTCAAGGCCTAGTTTTTCCGATAACTCATTTATAGCAGAATCCAAAGCAAAGGTTCCTTGAGGAGTTCCATAACCTCTCATAGCACCTGCTGAAACTCTATTAGTGTAATAGGTTAAAGCCTTGTAATCTATGGAATTAATTATCGAATAAATAGGTAGGGTATTTTGACCTGCCTCCATTGTAACTGCTGGACCATTTGAACCATAGGCCCCTGTATTATTGTAACCTCTCATTTTTATTCCATTGATTTTACCATCTTTATTAGCACCTATTACTAAATCAAAATCCATTTCATGTCTAGTACTTGTTGCATTAAAATTTTCTATTCTATCGTAAATAATCATAGAAGGTCTTTTAGTTTTCCATGTTACAAAACCTACTATTGGTTCTGTTATACAAACATTTTTTCCACCAAAACCTCCACCTATTCTTATTCGTCGCATTCTAACTTGATTTAAACTTAAACCTAAAACCTTAGCAACTTGCCTTCTCATATGGTAAATAGATTGATTTGCGGATATTATTTCCAGTCTGCCTCTTTCATCAATTTTTGCATAAGCCCTTAATGTTTCCATCATTGCATGGGCTTGAGCATGAGTAGAATAAGAAGCTGAGAAAACGATATCCGAATTATTTATTTCAGATTCTATATCTCCATAACCCATATGGAACTTACTAACTATATTTTTTTTAGGATCATATCCAAAGTCAAAAGGTTCAAACCCATCATCTTCCTTATGGATAATATCCTTAAGATCTAAGGAATCTTTCTTAGTTAATATCGGTTCAAAAACCTTATATTTAACTTTTATTAGTTTTTCTGCTCTATTACAAGCCTCAATATTTTCACCTACTATTAGGGCAACTTCATCACCAATATACCTTACTATTTTTTCTAATAGAATTCTGTCATGAGGAGATGCCTCTGGATATGATTCACCACATTCCGTATACCTTATTTGCTCAACATCTCTATATGTATATATGGCAACAATATCTTCTAATTTTTCAGCCCTACTCGTATCTATATCAATTATTTCAGCAAAGGCATAGGGACTTCTTTTTACTTTTATATATAGTAAATTTCTGTAATCTATATAGTCTTCAGTATAACTTTTACCGCCAAGTAAATTTCCCTCATAATCTATTTTTTTTATGGAATTACCTATCATAATATTCACCTGCTATATCTCTAATTTCCATAAACATATCTTCTAGTAGTCTTTCTCTTATAAAATTAGAAG
>DUUN01000768.1 GCA_012841535.1 Gallicola sp.
CTGCAGCAATAGTGTGTTTTCCGGGCATTTTATATAGAGGTGGTGCTGAACAAAAAATACGAAAATATTTGATAGATAATAATTATATAGACACTATTATTCAATTACCATCAGATTTATTTTTTGGAAGCACTATATCAACGATTGTTATGGTACTAAGAAAAAACAAAAAGCAAAATAAAGTTTTATTTATTGACGCAAGTAATGAATTTGTTAGATTTGATACTAAAAACAAATTATCAGAAGAAAATATTGAGAAAATATTAGAAACTGTTAAATATAGAAAAGAAGAAAAATATTTCTCTAAGTATGTTGATCAAAAAAATATTGTTGATAACAATTATAATCTATCGATTAATAATTATGTCAAAATTGAGGATACAAGAGAAGTGATAGATATTAAAGTTCTTAACAATCAAATTGAAGAAGTCGTAAAAAAGGTTGATAGATTGAGAAAAGAAATAGATAAAATTGTATTAGAACTTGAAGGTGATACAAGTGAATAATAAATTTGAATATAATAAAATATATAGTCTTGGTGATTTGGAAAATAAAAACATCCTAAAATTAGGAAGAGGGAACGTTATATCCAAAAATGATATTAGAAATAATCCTGGAGATTTTCCTATATATTCTTCATCTGCATTAAATAATGGAGAAATGGGTAGATATGGTGGCTACATGTTTGATGATGAAAGGATTACATGGTCAATTGATGGTGGTGGAAGGTTTTTTTATAGGAATAATCATAAATATTCAGTTACTAATGTATCGGGTTGGATAAAAATAATTGATGAAAATACTGTAAATACTAAATTTCTCTATTATTTGCTATCAAATTTATGGTTAACTAAAAAATATGATTATACTTCAAAAGCCCATCCTTCAGTCATTAGAGAGGATTATTCTTTTATCATTCCCTCAATTGAAGTCCAAAACGAAATAGTTGAAGTTTTGGACAAATTTACAGAGCTAGAAGCAGAGCTAGAAGCAGAGCTAGAAGCAGAGCTAGAAGCAAGAGAAAAGCAATATCAATATTATCTGACAGAATTGCTAAATAATTATGAAAAGGTTAATGATTTTTTAATTGCTGATTTAATAGATTATATCCAACCTACAAAATATATTGTTAAAACAACTGATTATAATGATAATTATGAAATTCCTGTATTAACAGCCGGTAAGACATTTATTTTAGGTTATACTAATGAAAAAACAGGAATATATAAAGCTAGTTTAGATGCTCCGGTAATAATATTTGATGATTTTACAACATCTATGCATTGGGTTGATTTTCCATTTAAAGTTAAATCATCAGCTATGAAAATTCTTGTACTTAAAGATGAAACGGTTGCCGATTTTAAGTTTTTATTCTATTTGATGCAAACATTAGATTATAATGTAGGTGTTGGAGTTCATTCAAGACATTGGATTTCAAAATATTCACAACAAGAAATTTCTCTGCCTTCATTGGAAGAACAAAAAAGAATTGTTTCAATTTTAGATAAATTTTCAGCACTAGTTAACGACATAAAAGAAGGTTTACCTGCTGAAATAGAACTAAGAGGAAAACAGTATGAGTACTACAGAGACAAACTATTAACTTTTGATACAGAGGAGTAATGTAATGAATAAATATAACATTATTATTGAGAACATTGATTCAACTGTTGTTAGTTCATATGAATCAAAAC
>DUUN01000296.1 GCA_012841535.1 Gallicola sp.
AGAATTAAGGCAATAAGTAATGCACGATTTTAACCTATGAGAGAAGAGACAAAGAGTAGAGAGATGAGAGTAAGAAACGATTTGATAATTACGATAAATACGATAAAGTCACTTTTTTGCAAAAAGTAATTTTTGAAAATTGCAAAGAAGTTAATTCTTTCCTAGATTTATTTGGTGGAATCGGCAATGTTGCGTGGAGTTTTAATGATATATATAGTGAAATAATAATTAATGACATACTTGAATCAAATTATTTATCATATATATCATTTTTTGATGATTCAGAAATAAATCATAAAAAACTGCAAAATTATATAGTTGAATATAACAAAATTAAAGTTGATAAAGAAAATTATTTTTCCGAAAATTTTTCTAATACTTATTTCAGTCATGAGAATAGTAAAAAAATAGGATATATCAGAGAAGACATAGATTTAAAATATAATAATAAAGAAATTAATGATAGGGAAAGAGCAATATTAATTACATCTTTAATCTATGCTATGGATAGTATAGCTAACACAGTTGGTCATTATGATGCATATAGGTTAAACGGTGATTTAGAAAAAGAACTTATTTTAGGTATATTAGATATTCCAGAGAATTCAACTAATAAAAACAATAGAATATTTAAAGAAGATGCGAATAGCTTAGTTGAAAGAATATATGCAGATATTGTTTATATAGATCCACCGTACAATTCAAGACAATATAGTGATGCATACCATCTACTAGAAAATGTTGCTAATTGGAATAAACCAAAAGTTTATGGTGTAGCAAAAAAGATGGATAGACGTAATATAAAAAGTAAATATTGTACAACTTCTGCACCTAAACAATTTGAGGATTTAATCAATAAAATTAATGCTAAGTACATATTGGTTTCATATAATAATATGGGAAACAGGGGAGCTAGTAGGTCTCAAGCAAAAATATCTGATTCAGAAATCATGGAGATTTTGTCAACTAAAGGCAAAGTGGAAATTTATGAAACGGATTATAGTCAATTTACTACAGGTAAAACAAAGCAAGGTAATCATAAAGAAAGATTATTTTTATGTTATGTAGGCAAAAAAAATGAAGAGTATGAGAATGTAGAAACAATTAATGGTTTTGTCAAATGCCCATTAAATTATACTGGCGGGAAATATAAATTGTTGCCACAGATTATTGAAAAATTTCCAAAAAAAATAGGAACATTTATTGATATTTTTGGAGGAGGGTTTAATGTTGGTGCAAATATTGAAGCAAACACAATTATATACAATGATAAACAAAAAGAAGTACCAAGGATAATTAAACTATTTTTAAAATATTCACACACACAAATAATAAAAAAAATCGAATATAACGTCAATAAATATGAATTATCCAACAAAGAAATTTCAATATAGGGATACAGTAAAGCCTGAAAATCTAAAGGAAGTTGAAGATATTGGTATATTTAAAGCCTCTGACATATGGTTCCCACATTTATCTCAACAAATTGGAGAAGCTTTTATATCTGGTAAAAGCGGGTGGATAAATATTTTAACAGAGAATTTTTCCATTATCGAATTTAACGAGAATGAAATTGAGGAAGTGGATATTAAATTTAGTGAAGACATTGATCGACCGGGTAATTGGCGATATACGTTTGGGAAAGTAAAGGATTGTTTAGGAATAGAAGGTTATAAATTTTTAGGGAAATATTTAAAAACTAAAAATATAGGATATTCTCATAACGGAAAAATCATAAAAGCCGTTTTATATGAGAGAGTAGATACGACCATACCACTTCTATAATAAATGTGCTAAAAAATATAAATTAATTATAAA
>DUUN01000401.1 GCA_012841535.1 Gallicola sp.
AAGAAGAAATAGAAACACCAGAAATAGATATGGACTTTTTTTTAACAATATGTCCTCAACTAGAAAGATATTTTGATGGAGAAACAATAGAAGATAGTTTTTTATATCCTATATATCAAGTAATGTTAGATATAGCAAAATCAAGCATACCATTTAGCAAGATAAGGCAAGAAAATAGGTGGAAAAGATTAATAAGTCTATATTTAGGACACCATCTAGAAAAGTATATAGAATTAGTAAAAGATGAAAAGAATAGGAATTCATTAGATAGTGAAGAAAAAACCGAGCAACAAAAAGACAAAAAAGAAAACGTTACATCATATGAAATGTTTTTTAAAGACAGTGGAGAATATTCAACAACATTAAGTGGTAGATTATTTTGGACTTCTTGGAAACCTATTGCAAAATACTTTAGTAGAGAATATGGAGGTGTTTATTGTGGCAATACCAAACATAGATTTTATTAATAAACCTTATGATGATGAAACAATGTTTTATGATTTAGAATTAGGTCAATACATTTTAGACCCTGATTATGCAAGAAATGAAACCGGTTATAATTTAATGGCTAAATTTGGAACAGCAGAAAACGTAGTTACAATTTTATCTTTTATATCTACATTTGCATATAATTATATTTACTCATTTAAAGATAGTGCATATAGAAAGAAAATGAGATATTATTTATCACATAGTAAAGAAAATAGAGAAGGTATAAAAAAACTAATGATAGATTTGGTTAAATATTTATTCCAAGAAAGTGGTCCATTAATGAGTTATATTACTGGTATAAACTTACAAGAAGCACGTTCAATACCATTACCTACAAAAGAATATACAGTAGGAATAAATGGTAGTATAATTGCTGAAAACTATGGTTTTAAAAACAGATATTTTAAATATAGATTTTCCATTGATGATAAATATGGAGAGGAATGGTAAAATGCCAGTAAAAAGACACCCAAGAAGAAGTGTTGGAACTTTAAATAATTTTAATCTAATTACTAATGTAAATAATCAAACATTAGTTGCAACTTATTATGCACCAAAAGAAGAAAGAGATATAAACAAACAAGCAATAGATTTAAATAAAGTTACAAGAGCAGAATTAAGAAATATGTATAAACAAAATTTTGCAAAAGAAAGAGATAAGTTAACTAAAGATTTTGGGCAAGACTTTTTTTACAAAGATGGAACTGAAGATGTTTATACAAAAAGTGGTTTTGATAAAGAGATAATAGATTACTTACAAAATAACGAAACATCTGGTTTAACATATAGAATTATTACAGACAATGCTAATATTAATTTTTTAGCCGGTGGAAAAGTTGTTTTTGGTAGTTCTGAATTATATGTAGTTAAAGTAATAACAATGACAAACGATGTAAGCATACAAAATAAGTTTAGAATTAATCCATATGATAAAGATTTTACAAGTTTTGGTTTAAAGATATTAGCGTTGGTATAATAGGAGTTGATATATATGAATTTAGTTTTAGAGATAGATTATGAAATGCCTAAGATGACAACCTCATTAGGTATTTCTTTATTAAATTTGGCAGTTATAAATTCGCCAATAAGAACAGGTAATGCGGCTAGTTCTATATATTTAACTGTAAATAATACGAAAAGAAAAGTAATAACATATGATTTAAGACAAGCATATTATATTTTATTTTTAGAAGAAGGTGCAGGAAAAGTTAAAAGACATAAAGGTTATATAACTCAAAAAACAGTAACTTCAATGGTAAAAGAAATATGCAAATTTGTAATAAACAAAGGAGTTCCTACATACACAACAATACCGACAGTAATTTTAGGAACAGATAAAACAAGAAATTATGAGAGAAGATTAATAAGAGAAAATAGAGATTTATTATCTGACAATAAAGATTTAATGAATTTGAATAAAGTAATAACAGCAAGTGATAGAAAAGAGTTATCAAAAGCACAGTTTTATAAAGAAAATGCAAGATATGGAGATACATACATAAATTATAATAAATCAAAAAGAGCAGATACAATACAGTTTTCAAATGTTAGAGCAACAAGTAGATATGTTTTTGTTGGAAAAGGTCAAATAGGACCAAAATAAAAGGAGTGAAATTATGAAGAGTATTATAGATAAAGAAACTATACTTAAATTTATAGAGAAAAAAGTTAATGATATAAATGGACTAGATGTTAAATTTTCAATGGGTAGCGAATTTACTCCATTGTTTAGAATTATAAATCAAGAAAGTTCTTCCGAAGATTATCCTATAACCGAAGAAGAAATAAACAATGCAACTTATCAAGTTGAAACAAAAAACTATATTCCTATGGCTTTATCAAACGAAGGATTTGATAATGGTTCTATTGGAGATATAGAAGGTAATAATAGAATTACATTGTTAAGTTATGATTTTCAATTTCAATTTTTATTATATTTAGAAAGTCCAGCAATATTTCAAATACAAAATGTTGCATTACAACAAATAAAAGATTATTTTATGCAAAAAGTAGAATTTATAACATATTTAGAAAGAGATAGTAAAGATATAGACTATTTAGGAGATGATGTTTTATATACAGCAGTATTTAATTCTAATGATATTCAATATCTTGAAAGCATATCAATAAATGGTATAAACTATTTTGTTGCAAGTTTAGATTTATCAGTTAACTTATCAAAAGATGTATCATTTGCTGATGAAGATGAATTTTATATTGGAAAGAAAAACGATTATTATTTTGATATAAAAGTTGGAGAAGAATATTTAAGATTTAATGAAAGTCTTGCATTAGTTCAAAATGGAAATTATATAAGAGTTCAAGCAAAAAACAAAGGAGGAGAATTTGAGAATGTAGTAAATCCAGACAATGAAAATGGTTTTGAATTTTTAGAAATAGAATTATATAAATCTTATCTAAATGATTTTTTAACAAACGAAATAAAAGCATATAAAAAAATGACAGTTAGAATAAGCGATAGTATAACAAATGAATTTACTTTTAATTATTTTAACGAAGATGAAAATCTTGAAACAAAAAAAATAAATTCGTTTTTTCC
>DUUN01000631.1 GCA_012841535.1 Gallicola sp.
GTGATTGAGTCAATCCTTTCACTTTGCTATTATTACCACCTTGGTTATGATATAAATGAATAGTAACGGGTTGCTTAGCAATCAGATATCCGTTTAAGATAATCTGCTTAGCGTTGCCAGATGAGAGATCATTAACGGCATAATCTACTGCACAGGCATTAAGGAGTACAATAGAGAGAACACCCAAAATAAGTCTTTTCATTGCTGAGAATTAAAATGGAATCCAAATAGATACCTGAACGTCTCTGAAGTTACCCGATTGGATATAGTCAGTTTTAATACTATTCATCAAACCATGCTTATATGTAAGCCCTAGTTCAAAATATTTCAGATTATAACAAATCTTAGCTACCAAAGGGATATCAAATTTATTGGAACTCTCTTCACCGGCTGTATTAAACCAATAAGTAGGTGCTATTCCAAGCCCTGCATTAAAATTATTAAAAAGGGTATAGTTAGCAGTTACAGCAACTGCACCATAGAAGTAATTGTTTTGAGCACTGTAATTGTAAGGTAGATCATATTGAGGAGTATCTCCTGGTTCGGGAGTCTTGCTTTTTTCTTTATATTCAGAGTTCCAGTTGTTCAGCCCAATCATTGCATCAATATCCATAAAAGCTGGAATGTCGTAATGAGGAATACGAAACCTGTAGCCCAGCATCATATTAGATTTGTAGGTGATGTCATAACGGGTTAGCTCTGCTTGCATCACTGAACTGAATTTAGTGTTTACTCCGCCCCATATACCACCGCCCAAAAGGATTCCCGACTTTGTTTGTGCTGATACGCTTATTGCAATGAGGCAGCATGTGATAATTGTGATTAGTAGTTTTTTCATATTAAATATTCTAGATTCTTTGTAATAATATTAGAGTTCTCGCTATTACCATTTTTGAGAACAGATATTTGGAGTTGATTATTGTTAGGATATCGCAAATATACGATCTTTAACGATGCGCAAATTTAGATTATAAAGATTACATAATTTCACCAAACTATGATAGGTCTAGATAGTTGAGAAACATCTGCTTAATTGGCAGATTCGAGAACTTCTTTGCTGTCAGGATAAGCAAATACTTCGAAATTTACCGAAATTGGGAAAAATAAGCACCCGACAATCACCACAAGCGATAAGATTATTTTCATTTTCATGCGTTTAGTTCAATTTATTCTTAATGTGTGTGAGTGTTGTTCCATACCTCTGTATTTTTTTTCTTTAGAAAAGTATGCCACAAACCTACAGGAATTAATTTCACCTAACAATAGGATATTGACAGGTACAAAAGTTTAACTATAACACCACACCTAATCAATTGATTATCAGTCATCATTATATTACCAATACAAAGCAGGACAAAAATTTAACTAAGAGAGTATATTCAAAATCTTCGAAAAGCACATAAGAGTTTGAGATTAATAATTTTTAGTTGCAGTACGCTTTTCGCAAAACTGAACAGAAATCGGATCCTATCTTTTTATTAAGGTTGGTTCGTGCTTTATAGACAGTGTGCTCGCTCAGGTTAAGAATAAAAGCGATTTCCTGTACACTCATACCAGCATACGATAGGAGACACACGTGGTATTCGGTTTCTGATAGTTCGGGGTATTTATTACTGATAAGATTCTGTATCCCGGGATTCAGCTGTTCTACCGTTTGATGTATATTCACCCAAGGCGTTTTTAGATTTTTATCAAATAGGATATTATCCATATTGTCTAACAGAGGTTGATGTTTTTCCAGATCTTTTTCACTCATCAAGTATTTCAATTGCACTGTTTTTTTCAGCACATCTAGCTTCCATTGCAGCATTTCTTTTAATGTAGTTTCTCTACGCCGAGCTTCATTATCTGCGAATAATAAGTCTTTCGTGGTTTCTCGCAATGTAATTACATTCTCCTGCATTCTCAACTTAGCCTCTCTTTCTTTCAGCATACGCCAGAAAAGAATTAGAAGTGATATTGCAGCAACTAACAACACCCCCATCAAAATCATCAGCCATTGTTGAAAACGTTTAAAACGCAAATTATAATGATTTTGCTGTTGATCAAAATTATATTTCTGCTCTATTTCATATACCGACTGATCTTTCCTATCGTTCATGATACGGTTTAGGCTGTTTATCAGCTTATTCTGGTATTCAAATGCTTGATCGTTATTATCTTTTGATTTTTCCCATTCGCTCAAAAACTTGTAAGCACTTACCTTAATGTAATTATTTTCCGATGAATCAATAACACTCTTTAGCTTCTCTGTATAAAGAGTAGCTGAGTCTTGCTGTTGCATTTGTGAATATACTTTTGATAGATTCAAATAGTATTGGGTTTGATTAATACTTTCTTGACTGTATTGATAGGATAGGCGGAAATATTTTTCTGCTTCATTAAATTGTTTTGTTTCCTGATATGCCACTCCTATATTTTGCGCTAATAAACTTTGCAATAGGGTATTATCCATACGTTTTGCAATGTTTAGTCCCTTTTCAAAATAAATAAACGCGCTGTCGGCTTTTTTATCCAGTAGAAACATCCGTCCTACTCCACCTAAGCTATGAGCCTCCTGCTCAGGATAAGTAGCATAAAATTGGGCCGCAATTTTATAGCTTTCCAACGCCTTGGGATAAAATCCATCCACTGCGAATAAATCCGCAATATTATAGAGTATCAATCCTTGCAAAGCCGCATCAGTTGCTCTTGAAGCATAAATCTCGGCTTCTTTATAATGCTCCATGGCTTTTTCGTTATATCGTTGTTCACGATAGACGCAACCGCTGTAAAACCATGCCAA
>DUUN01000106.1 GCA_012841535.1 Gallicola sp.
AGTTATAGTAATAATTGATTTTTAACAATATGAATATACTTGAAATGCTATTTATTTAAATTTTATACTCAATAGTATTAAAACAAATAAATCTACTGGAACTATTTTCTTAGAATTGGAAATAATAGACAATCTATTTACTCTGTCTTTAAATAATTATGTCAATTAGTAAAAATTTATAAAATAAGTTATTTACTGCTTTAAATATAGGTATTTAATATTCATAATCTACTAAATTGCTTTATTTTTCATAAGTTTACATTTAAATATCTTAAATAACAGTCTAAACTTCTTATACCAAACTATAAATATGATAGCCCTTCTTTCTTAACATCACTTAACAAATAGTTAAATTTCAAGATTAAAGATATCATTAAATAAAAAGGGGAGAAATTTTCTCCCCTACAACCTTTCCTTAAAATAATTCTTATTCAGTATTTTTATGCTCTTTCCATTATATGAAATTATTTTTTCATTTTTTAATCTTTTAAGCTCTTGGTTTAAACTACTTCTACTAACATGTAGTATATCGGCTAATACCTCTTGTGAATATGGAATGGGAATATCTTTATCAGGATCATTTAAATTTAACATCCAATATGCCAATCTATCCTCTATTTTTCTATACTGTACTCCTCTTAAAATAATCTTACTATAACATGCATATTCTGCAACAAATTGTAAAACATTCTTCAAAAATATTGAATCTCTTTCAATTATTGGAAGTAATTCTTTCACCGGTAACCATATTACCCTTGATTTTTTCACACTATATGTATTAAAAAAATATCTCTTAATTCCACCATAAATCAAATAGAAAGGAAAGGCATCTCCTGCAAAAGGATATGATGAATTTATTTTTTTACCAACATAAAAATATGATGAATTCAATTCTTTTCCATCTGAAGTATACTCTGTAGATTTTAATACTCCCTCAAGAATAACACATATATCTTTAATTTCTTCTCCTTCTTCTATTATAAGTTCATTAGCAGCATATACGCATTCTCGGCTATTTATTTTTAGAATTGCCTCTCTGGAATCCTTTGAGATATTTTTAAATATCAATCTATTCCAAAATCTATCATCCAAAAAAAACACCTCCGATTAAAAATATATGAATCAAATTAAATTCATTATAGTAATATCTTTACTATATTCTCTTCCATTGTATTGATCGGCCTATCATAATAAATAGTAGTATCAATCCAACATATCCATTTAAAACATATACTACATTTACCAATTCATCAAATTTAATAACCAATCCTATAACTGCTCCTACTACTCCTACTATAACAGTTAACAATTTAAATTTAGATGTTTTTTCTTTTGCAAATCGTGCTATTACAGACCATAATAATGGAACTGAAGTAGTATATATTCCCAGTAATATTATAACAGAAAATACATTCCCTAACGCCGGATGAATCTTGCTAGCTAAAATCAAATTCGGTATTTGACTTCCTCCAACATCTGCCATATTGAAAAGCAAGCCTAATGACATTAATAGTACAGCTAAAGAAAAACCAGCTGCTCCTGAAAAAGCACCTAATCTACCCTCTTTCTCATTATTTGCATTTGCACCGATTCCTCCAAGAAATGCAGCCAACCACAACATACAAAAACCTACATAAGATCCAGCTGCTAAAAGCCAATTACTAGAAGCAACTTTAATCTGTTCATTTTCAACTAAATCTTTTGCAATTTCTACTCCTTTTTGTCCTCCACTTGGATTTAGCAAAATCCCAATTATTCCCACTACTATTGATATTACAACTATAATCGGTCCAATATTTCCAATTACATCGACAATCTTTTGGAGCCCAAAAATAACCGTTGCAATAGCTACAATAGCCATAATCATCCCACCTATATAAGGGGAAATGGAATAATGTTGTTGAACAGTTGCGCCGGTTCCGGCTATCATTACTGTAAAGGATAGGAATATAAAGAAAATTGAAAAATAATCATAAAATGTTCCTATATATTTACCACAATAGTATCTATAGATATCATTCGGGGTATCAAACTTATTATTATATCCCGCTGAAATAAAACTTACACCAACATATGCCAGTAGAATAAAGCATACTATTACTCCTAGTATTCCTTTATATCCCCATGCTGCAAAATATTGCATTATTTCTTGTCCTGTAGCAAAACCGGATCCAATTAATAGAGCAATAAAAGCCCCAGCATAGTTTACAACCTTATATAGACTTACTTTATTTTCTCTTTTTTCAATGATGATTTTTTCATTTTTATCCATAGAGTACCTCCCAATAGTTAAATGAGTGATGCCGAAACATCACTCAAAGTCATTATTTAAACACAGTTACATCTGATACTTCTGTAGCTAAAGCCTCTAATGCTCTCTTAACCAATGTTCTTCTAATTCCATTCTCCTTGTCTCCTAATTCCGGATTACCAATAGGATATGGGATAGCTATTGTAGGTACTATTCTATTTGCCCCAACTGATTCGGAAATTGTAGTTATTGTAGCCATATGTACTATAGGAATTCCAAATCTTTCAATTTCCTTTACCATCGTTGCACCACAACGAGTACATGTACCTCAAGTAGAAGTCAATATAACTCCATCAACTCCGGCTTCTTTCAATTCAGCACCTATTTCTTTTCCAAATTTAATAGCATTTCCAACTGATGTTCCGGTTCCTGTAGTTGTATAGAAATATTCATAAACCTTTCCTATTTCACCATTTTTTTCAAATTCACGCATTATATCCAATGGTACTACCCTATCCGGATTTTCATTTGCATAAACAGGATCATAGCCACCATGGATTGTACAATATTCACCCTTCACTTCATCTTTGCCATCAATATTATATTTTCCCCATTTTTGAGCAGAAGCTGATTGTATTCTATCTGGATTTCCCAACGGTACTATACCACCTGATGTAACCATGGCAATAGTAGCATTTTTTAAATTTAATATAGCTTTAGCAGGTTCTACTTTATCAAATTCAGGCATAGGCAGTTCTGTCTCAAAACTTTCATTTCTTAAACGTTTCATAAGCATTTCAATTGCTCTTTCTGAGCCAATTTTATCCACCAATACGGTAATACGTTTTCCCTGTGTAAAATATCCATCTCTAGTAGGTTTTAAATTCTCATTATTTACAATTTTCTTTACTATATTAGCCATTATCGGTAAGGCTTTCTTCATATCAGCAGCAGAATTTCCGGTTTTAACTACATAAGCTATAGAACGACATTTCTCCAAACCCGGATTTTCTTCAAACATACCTGTTACTACTGGTATACCTATTTCATTGAATAATTCAGCCACTCCTGCACAGGCCATTCCATATCTACCAGCATTGAAAGCCGGACCGGCTACTACTAGATCAGGTTTTAATCTTTCATTAATTGAAGTTAAAAATTCAATAGCCTTCTCTTTATTTTCATTAAAAAAATTATCCCCACATACTATAGTACCTATTAAATCTATTTCACCTACTAATTCTGCAAATGCAAAGGCTGGCCCTATTTCTTTTTCATGAAACTCAGGAGAGATATTTGCCTTTTCTTCTCCACCGATTTGTCCAAAGAATTGATTTAAATAATACAATACTCTTTTTTTACTCATTTCTTCCTCCTATTAATATAATTCAACAGTTGCATTATGGTATCCTATTTCAGAAGTTGCACCTATTACCGCATTTAATTCACACTTCATAGTTCCATCTTCTGGATTATAGGCTCCAGCCCATCCGCCTGCCAAGTTTGCAATAGCTTCCGGATTACCTAAAATTAGATCAGCCTTGTCTAATTCTATAACATGGGAAACATTACCTGTTGAAATTACAGCTACAGCTTCTTTAGCAGTATCTGTAAGAGGTTGACTCATACCATCCCATCCTGAACATTCATCGGTTATTAAAACTGTTTTAATTCCCATTTTTTCCAATCTAGAACAGATCATAACTAAGTCAGAATCAGGATTTCCATATCCTTCCTCAGATACAATAACACCCTCTGCTCCTAACATCTTACAGAGTTTTGCAGTATAATCACAGGAAACCAATTTACCATTTAAAGTTGTCATTTCAGGAGTCATAACAACACCTAAAAAATTAATCTCTTTTCCATGTAATTTGTATAGCTCCCGTATAATATTGTTGTTCTGATGCTGATAAGTAGTTATTTTATCACAAGCAGCTACACAATTTCCGCTAATAACAGCACCATCTAGCTCTTCATTAGGAGTAAGTAAAGTCGGTAAAATTTGCGCTGCATTTACTCCATATATGTAGCTATCGTGAAGTAAACCTTGTGTAATTAGCATTTCCACATATACAACTTTAGGTAATTCAGGAAATTTTACTGTTTCTTTTGCATTATCTTCCATTTCGTATATTTCAATATCGTGAAATTCATCTATGTCCTTAGCTGCATAACCAATGTATTCAGATGCCTTTAGCCCTACTATTCGACATACTTCCTCATGCTCATGAGGCGTTAACCCATCTACAACTGAAATATCAACAACTATGTTTAGAGTATTAGAAAATGGTGTCCATTTTGCTCCTTCTCCCCACATATCAATAATACCTTCTTGAAAACCTACTATATCACCTATAGTTACAATAGCTGTTCCATCCAAAATATTTACGATTCCGTCTCCTAGTTGTGCCAATTCAGAAGTAACACCTGCAAATCCCTTTGCTCCTTTAACTTTATATCTTGGTTCAATTACATCTTTTACAGGAATAATCCTAATTTTTTCTCCCGGCTTAGCCAAATCTACCTTTATATCTTTAACATTTGTAATAGTTCTTAGCTCATTGATAAAACCCTCTTTATCAATAAATAATTTATCTTTCTCAACTCTTGTTCTATTGCCAAATTCAATATCGCTAATTTTAATTTTTCTTAATTCAAGTCTCAACTAAATCATCCTTTCCATTATAGTGACAATCTATCATATTCTTTAATTGCAGATGATAGTAGTTCATAATCCAATAAGATATAATCCTCTACATTCCTATAATCAAATTCTCTTTTACCTAAGGATATTTCATATTTTAACAAACTGTTTTCAATAATTTCTATAGAAGCTAAATGGATTTCTTCACATTGTTTTGATATTAAAACTGATTTTATCGGAGAATGTAACATCTTTAAACTAGCTCCTAAAGGGTAGGAAATAAGTTTGTGTCCTTTATGAACTAAATCTCTAATCTTATGTAGTAACACCAAACAATTATCACTGACAGGTATTACATCTTCAAAATCTGCTAAAACCTTTTCATTATTGGAAACTATAATGTATTCCATAATCCACCTACCTATTATGCATTTATTTAGATCATGCATTGTTTAATATTTAACATTTCCGAATAAATTATGACCTTAAATATAACAAACGTTTGTTACTAATAAAAACGACTCAAATACTGTATTTAACTATAGTCTAATTCCCCACTGCCGATAAAACAAGTTAGTATTCCAACAATAATAAAATATATTAATATTATTAAAAAACC
>DUUN01000154.1 GCA_012841535.1 Gallicola sp.
GGAAAAATTATGTCTGATATAAAAACAAACAAGGAAGTAATTGTAGAAGCTATGATAGAAATTCCTAAAGGTAGTAGCAATAAATATGAATTTGACCATGAAAAAAACGTTATAAAATTAGATAGATGTCTATTTTCACCAATGTTTTATCCTGCTGACTATGGATTTGTGCCAGAGACCCTTTCTGAAGATGGGGATCCTATAGATATTCTCGTTCTAATGAAAAACCCAACTTTTCCAGGATGTATGATAGAATCAAGAATAATAGGTATGTTTAAAATGGCAGATGATAAGGGAAATGATGAGAAATTAATAGCAGTACCTATTCATGACCCAAGATACGATGAAGTTTATTCTTTAGGGGATTTAAGTAGCCATACTGAAAGAGAATTTGAGCATTTTTTTAAAGAGTATAAAAGATTGGAAAACAAGGAAGTCGAAATTGGTGGATGGTACAACGTTACTGATGCCATAGAAGCTTTAGAGAAAGCCAGAGAAGCCTATAAAGAAGCAAATAAAAATAAATAGTAGTTAATATAACTTAAAAAACTAAGTTTTACCATCTTGTAAAACTTAGTTTTTTATTCTTTAACTAGTCTTGTAAATCAAACCAATCGTTATATAGCTCTTCCTTTAAATCTTCTTTATTACGTATTTCCTTAAATAAATTTTCTACCTTAGTCGCATCTGTGTAAATTTCGTTATTTGACGCTTGTAAATTTAGATTTTCAAGTTCTATTTCCACTTCTTGAATCTTTTTCTCAAGTTCTATAATTTTTTTCCTATTTTTACTTTTCTCACGTTCTATTTGTCTTAATTTCTTTTTTTCTTTTTCTATACTTGTCTTAGATTTTTTTTCTATTTCAAGTTGTATTTTTTCTTCATTTATTTTTTCAATATAGTAATCATAATTTCCTAGATAGGTAATAGCACCATCATTGTTTAATATGACAATTTTATCAACAACTTTATTTAAAAAATATCTATCATGGGAAATAATAAAACAGGTTCCATCATATTCCAACAGGGCATTTTCCAAAACTTCTTTAGAATCGATGTCTAAATGATTTGTTGGCTCATCCATCAATAAAAAATTTGAAGTCGACAACATTAACTTCAATAATGAAACCCTAGCTTTTTCACCACCACTTAGTTCTGAGATTTCCTTAAAAATATCATCTCCTATAAACATAAATCTAGCTAAATAATTCCTTATTTCATAATGAGTTAATTTTGGATATTCATTCCAAATTTCATCAATAATAGTATTATTCGAATCAAGATTTTGCTGTTCTTGATCAAAATAACCAAAATGAACTTGACTTCCTATATTTATACTTCCCTTATTTACTCCTAATTTCCCAAGTATCATCTTAAACAAGGTAGTTTTACCAATACCATTGGAACCTATTAAGCCAACCTTTTCTCCCTTATAAATATCTATATTTACATTTTCAAATAATATTTTATCATCAAAGGATTTAGATAAATCTTCTATTTTTAAAACATCCTTACCACTTTCAACAGCCGGAGTGAATCTCAAGGAAAACTGGCCTGAAACATTTTTAGGTTCTTCTAATATTTTCATTTTTTCCAGTAGTTTCTTTCTAGATTGGGATTGTTTAATTAATCTTGCACTTCCATAATTTGAGAACCTTTCAATTATTTCCTGTTGTCTTTTAATTTCTTTTTGTTGGTTTTCATAGGCTGCCATTCTCATTTCTAAGTCTTTTTTTCTTTGAATTGTATAATTAGTATAATTTCCTTTATAAATTTCTATTTTTTTATTTTCCAATAAAAAAATCTTATTAACGACCTTATCTAAAAAATATCTATCATGGGATATTAATAAAATAGAGCCATCATAATCCCTTAAAAAACCTTGAAGAAAGTCTATGGCTTCTAAATCTAAATGGTTAGTTGGCTCATCTAAAAATAATATATCAGGTTTAGATAATAATAATTTTGCTAATTGAATTCTTGATTTTTGACCACCTGAAAAAAACTTAATACTTTTATAAAAATCTTCTTCAGTAAAACCTAACCCCTTTAACATTCCTTGTATTCTTGAATTATATTCATAACCATCTAATTTTATAAATCTATCTTGAAGTTTTTGATATTGTACTAGTATTTCATCTAACTCCTCGCCTTTACTACTAGACATTTTTTCTTCTAGTTCTCTAATTTTAGTTTCAATATTTATTACTTCTTCAAAAACCTCTAAACATTCATCATATAGAGTATTCTTACTGTTTAAATCCGTTAATTGTTTTAAATATCCTATTTTCAAATCCTTTTGCTTGTATATTTCTCCACTATCATAGGATATTTCATTCATTAATATATTTAGTAAAGTAGTTTTCCCCGATCCATTAATTCCTATTAAACCAACCTTATCTCCCTTTTGTATATTAAATGTAACACCTGATAATATTTCCTCAGTAACATAACTTTTCGATATTTCCTTTGCTCCTATTAAAATCAAAACAACACCACCTAACCAAAAAAAAAGACATTATTTAATGTCTAGTTTTTTGTTCCCGGATAATCTTTTAAATTATTCATATAATATGTTAATGTAAATAGACTTTCATCTAAATGTACATTTTCTAAAACTACATCTTTTGGTAATTTTAAGTCTATTGGGGCAAAATTCCATATTCCCTTAACATTACCTTCCACTAATGTATCACAAACTTCCTGAGCTGAATCAGCAGGTACAGCTAAAACGGCTATATGAACATTTTCTTTTTGTAAAAATTTATTAATATTTTTAATATCATTTACTTTTATTCCACTCATAGTTCTTCCAATGGTATTTTTATCCTTATCGAATAAACCTACTATTTTAAATCCAGAATCTTCATTAAATCCTCTATACTTATAAATAGCCTGACCAATATTACCCATTCCTACAATTATAGCCTTATAAGATTTATCTATACCAATAATTTTTTCAATTTCTGACTTTAACTCTTCAACATTATATCCGTAACCTTGTTGACCGAAACCACCAAAATGATTTAAGTCCTGTCTTATTTGAGAAGCAGTTAAGCCTGTAATTTTACTAAGTTCCTGTGAAGAAACCCTTATAATTCCCTTATCCGCTATTAATCCTAAATATCTATAGTATTTTGGTAATCTTTTTACAACGGCTAATGAAACACGTGGTTTTTCGCTCATATTTTTCCTCCATAATTACTTTATTACAGTAATTATAGCAATTATTGAATAATACATCAATAGGAAATTTTTAACAATATATTTTATATGCAAATCAATATAGGCTAAAATTATGCTTAGCTTTATTTATTTACCTTCTAAATATGACTATTTAATAAAGACTAAATTCTATTATTTAAAATATTCTGACATCTCTTTACTAACATATAGCCAACCCTTCCAGCCTAAATGCATAGCATCAAAATAAAAGTATTTATCATATTCAAAATCCCTTAAATCAATATAGTTAAAACCATATTTTTCTACTAATTGTCTTGTTTTATCATAATAACTATCTCTTTGTTCCTTGTTAATTCCAGCATAATCATAAAAATATCCATTTGTAGACTCTATAATTACAAAGGGTTTAACTCCTAATTCTGTACATAACTCTAATAATAATTCTAAATCATTAAATTCATCAGATTTTAATAAGTTAATCCCCTCATATTTGTTCTTTAAATCCTTTAAGTTTGGTTGTAGTTCCTTAACATAATATTGGTCTTCTACAAACATATCATTATTAGTAACTGATTTTTCACCTTGGCTTTCAGCTAACTCATCTAACTCTTGCCAAGATAATTCATTTTTTATAGCTTGATTTTTATTTTTATATCTATCAAGTAAAAAAGATGATTTATAGGTATCTTGTAAATCTAAAAACCATTTTTGAAAATTAAAAAATGGCCTAAATGTCTTTTGGAAGATTTTGTGCGAAGTATCCAATTGAGTGTATACTGTAGCATTATGATTTGCTACATTATTAGTTAAACTGAAAACTCTATTTGCTACCTTGTCTTTTAAATCATTGCTAATATTTTTATTTTCCATAAATTCATAAAACTGTAATTCTGAAAAATTAGAATTGAAACTCGCTTTCTCTACCTTACTTCTCATAAACCATTGAAGTGAAACTATAATACCTATATTACTATCCTTATTAACATCTAGGGCTCCTAATTTAATTAAATTTAAAAGACTTTGTACTCTTGGTTTACCAGAAATTATAATATTTTTATTACTGGTATTGTTGGGAAATAAATTAATAGGGTTTTGTTCTACTTTTATCCTTAAATCGGAAGAGCCTAAAAGTAAAATATCATTATTTTCCAATCCTTGCTCTAATATTCTTAATCCCTTATCCCTTGTTTCATTTGAATATAAGTGCATTATTTCACTACTATAGTTATTTTCTATATTTTTAATAGCATATTTGTAATATATAAACAATATAGAAAGAGCTATCAAAAGCGATATAAATGCCAACACTATTTTTCTTAACAACTTATTCATATACCAATCCCATTTCTAATTAATATTTTATATTTCTTAAAATTTCTACAAAATATTATAGCACAGTATTCCTCTTTTACTATTACAAAACAATTACAATAATTCTAAGAAATTATAAAAATAAAAATAAGGATAAATAAATTTGTATGATTTATTTATCCTTATTTTTATTTTTTACTTATTCCATAAAGATTCAATTATTTCTATACTATCTCTAGTTATACTATGGGTATTAATTTCCGATTCTATTTTTCCTTCTTTTATAGAATTAATAAATTCTTCAATTTCATAATACATTAATGGAATATTTTGTGAATTTTCATAAAACTCATAATCTCCATTACGATATTTTATTTCAAATTTACTTGGCAAGGATATTTTATTAATTGATAAAACTCCCTCTTCACCAATAATTTCCGATTCACTATAACTATTAAAAATTTTACTATACATAATAACAGCTTGAAAATCCTCATATTCTAATATACCTGTTCCAAAACCTATTGCATTAGTTACAAGTCGGTGATTACTTCCTACAACAGCTTTAGGTTTTCCAAAAAGGTGTATTATTGGTTCAATAGTATAAATTCCTATGTCAGTTAAGGCACCATTTCCCAATTCTGGTTTAAAAGCATTTTCTATAATTCCATTTTTTAACTTATCATATCTTGAAGAGTATTGGTTAAATTGAAAAACTACCCTTCGTATTTTCCCTAACTTATGTAGACTATTTTTAATCTCCTTAAAAGTTGGAGTAACAGTGGAAATCATAGCTTCCATAAACATTCTATTGTTTTCCTTAGCCGCTTCTATAATTCTATCTATAGATTCAACTGTCGTTGTCGCTACTTTCTCACACAACACGTGTAATCCTGCATTTAAAGCTTTAATCGACTGTTCTTCATGTAAACCTATAGGGCTAGCAATGTAAACGGCTTCTATACCCGATTTAAACATTTCATCTAAATCATCAAAAAAATATTTCGCTCCATTTTCTTTTCCAAAAGATTCAGCTCTTTTTATATCTCTAGAATACATAGCTGTAAATTCAAAATCAGGATTTAATTTTGCTGCTTTTAAAAAATCATTAACAATAAAATTAGACCCAATAACACCAAATTTCATAATGACTCCTTTAAAATTCTTATTTTGTTTATTTTTACAAATAATATATATTATCAATCAGGTTAATTTAAAATTAATTTATTATA
>DUUN01000838.1 GCA_012841535.1 Gallicola sp.
ACCGATAATAATCTATTATTAATTTGGTTAATTGTGTAGGCATTAAAGGTATCCGTAAGAGTAGCATTATTAAAGGTTTGACCTAAATTATTGTAACCATATACTGCTTCTATTATACCTCCTCCAGGTCCTCCACCTGAACCAAGACCGTAAGCTGAGACTTCCTTTAAAGAATAAATACTTTTTTCTGAATAAATAGCATCGTTATCCTCATCCAATTTCCACCAGCTGGCTAAGTTTGTCAGCATTTCCAGTTGCTCGGATGTCATTCCTCCTCCGCCTGTACCACCTGTACCGCCTCCGCCTCCAGCAATACCTCCTATTGATTTAATATTGCTTTCACCCTCGCCAAAGTAGCTGTAAATAAAATCTCTTTTTAAAATTGTGTTATCATATGCTATTTGCTCCAACTCAACATCTACCTCCGACCTTAAAAAATCGAAGCTTGCGGAAACAACAACGTATTTACCACCCTTGCAGTCTTGAAAAACTGCCAGCGGGTCGAAGGACTCTACATTAATATTTGCCCTTAAAATATCATGCGCAACACTAAACAAACGACTTTTCTGTCTCGAAATATGATGTAGCAAAGGTCGTTTTGTTGTGTCAAAAATAGTTGCCCATGCTGGGGATGCAAGTTCTCCATTTGGTAAGAATAAATTTGAGGTGTCGTCAATTGGATATTTATAAAAATATCCGTTCAAACCACTTGTGATGTAGTCCCCAAAAATAGTTGTTTCAACATCATGTTGCTTCGTAAAATTTGAACCTTGAGTTGTTTTGTATAGGTCGCCTTTTGGATTATCTCCAGTTGGTGCGAAGTTTATTGACGCAAAATTTATAATAGTTGCATATGCCCTGTCACTTGAATATAATCTTATGTGAACGCTGTATCCGTCCAGACCCTCACTATCGGATAGTTTTCCGCTTAAGGCTAAACTGTTAGTGTCCACCCTTGCAAGTTCTCCAGCAAGAACCACGCCAGCCTCAAATTGAAGCGTGTGTATATACTCCGACTCCGAAGATTTTGAAATATCAACAAACCCATTTGATGTTAAAACTTGTGTTTGTTCTCCTTTAACTGCAAATACAGAAACTCTTTGGTGTGAGCCAAAATTCCAAATCGGCGCTGATGCATTAATATCAAGCCTAATATCCACCTCGTTTGTATATCCAGAGGGGACAGGTATATCTTCTGATTTTAAGTAATTCAAAGGTCCGCGAAAACCGTAAATAACTACATGAGGGTTATTTGTTTCATCTCCATAAACAGGCTGATATCCGCCTCCTGATGTAAGTACATCAAAACCTAATATATTGTTTGAGCTAAAACTTGCCGATATCTCTTCGGGATAATTCACCGTCCACCCTACTCCCCCAGATTTGAAATTATAGTTTTCGGGATATGTCTTGCTACCGCCAAATTCTTTATAAATACCAACGCTCGATGCAACTGGTTGAATTGTTCTTATTGCACCTCTTTCAACTTTATCAAAAAAGATGGTTGGTGTCCTTAACTCGTGTTCTAATTTATTATAAACCACCCATTGCCCCTCTCTCTGCCTAATAGTTGAGTTTGTTGCGACCATTATTGACATCAAAATGTCATAGCAACTAATTGAGCGACCTCTTGTATCGGTCAATCTTTGGCTTAATATTTCAGAGTCTAAAATATTTGTTGAACC
>DUUN01000515.1 GCA_012841535.1 Gallicola sp.
AAATTTAATAAACTATGGAATGGTGATATTTCTGATTATCCATCACATAGTGAATCAGATCTTGCTCTTACTTCAATACTTGCATTTTATTGCAATGGAGATAAAGAACAAATTGATAGATTATATAGAAAGTCAAAATTATTCCGTATTAAATGGGATGAACTTCGTGGTAATAAAACTTATGGAGAAATGACTATTGATACCGCAATAAGTGGAATAAAAGAATTTTATTCTCCAATAGTAAAAACTAATCCAATTGAAGATTTTAATGATGATTTAGAAAAATTATCTAATTTAAATCCAAGTGATGTTACAAAGTATCCTTGGACTGATATTGGTGCAGGAATGCTATTTGCAGATTTCTATCAAGAAAAACTTCGATATGTGCCCGAACGTAAATCTTGGTTTTATTATGAAAATGGAATATGGTCACAAGATATTGGTGGATTAAAAGCAATGAGGTTTTGTATGACTCTTGCTAATTTACTCCATATGTATGCTCTAAAAATCGAAGATGAACATAAACGTAAAATCTATATGGATTATTCAAGAAAATGGCAATCACATAATTACAGAGTAAATATTTTAAAAGATGCTCAAGTTTATCATCCAATCTCTATATCTGAATTTGATAGCGACCCATATACCTTTAACTGTAAAAATGGAACTATCAATGTTAGAACTCGTGAGTGTTTAGAACACGTGAGTTCAGATAAACTAACTAAAATTTCAAATGTGGAATTTAATCCTACTGCACATAGCGAAAGATGGAATAACTTTATTTTAGAAATAATGTCTGGAGATTTAGAAAAAGCAAAGTTTCTTCAAAAGATATTTGGATATGGTCTTACTGGTGATACAAGACATGAATGTATGAGTATTTTATATGGAGCAAGTACTCGTAATGGAAAAGGAACTCTTTGTGAAAGCATATTAAAAGTTCTAGGCTCTTATGGTTGTACTGCACGTCCAGAAACAATTGCACAAAAAAGCAATACTAATAGTTCTCAACCTAGTGAGGATATTGCTCGTCTTGCTGGAGTACGTTTTGTAAATATATCAGAGCCTGGTAAAGGATTAGTTTTAAATGCAGCACAAGTTAAAAGCATGACTGGTAATGATACTTTGAATGCAAGGTTTCTACATGAGAATAGTTTTGATTTTCAACCACACTTCAAACTATATATAAATACAAACTATCTACCAACTGTGAATGATATTACCATTTTTTCAAGTGGACGTATTATCATTATTCCTTTTGAAAGACACTTTGACGAATCAGAACAAGATAAATCTCTTAAAAAGGAATTTGCTAAAGATGAAGTGCAAAGTGCTATTTTAAATTGGCTCTTGAATGGATATGAGTTACTTCAAAAAGAAGGCCTAATCATTCCTAAGTCTGTTAAAGATGCTACTGCTTTATACCAACACAATAGTGATAAACTTCAACTCTTTATAGAAGAATGCATGGAACAAGGCAACTATGAAGAAAAGACTTCAAGTGTTTATCAATGTTATAGAAGTTGGTGTTTAGAAAATGGTCATTATGCTGAAAGTATGCGAAACTTCAAACAAAGTTTAGAGGCTATTGTACCTGTAGTTCGTAAACGACCTAAAGCTGGTGGTGAGAAAACCACAATGGTCACAGGCTATAGGTTATTGCCAGATTTTCTCAAATAATTATTTGGGGCATTGTGGCAAGTAAAAATAGTCAATTCAAATATGAACATCTCTATAGAGAATATATATATTTATCTGCCACACTTGCCCCTCACTGTGAAGGAGGTGGTGTGTATGATTTGAGTAATATTCGCTTTGATACTATTACTACCCTAGGGGGGATTAAAATCTCTAAAAACTATTTGTCCTGCAACGGGCGTGGGGTCTTATGTGTAAACAAGGCGAATTCAAAAGGGTAATTAACCCATAGGTGCTAATATACTACCTACGACAAAAAGTATATTAAAAAACAAATAATATGGAGGAATTAAAAATATGAAATATGATAAATTTACAGTTGAATCAACAACTTATAAAAATGAATTTTGGAATGAAATGATGAAAGGAATTCCTGTATCACAAGATACATTTAATAAAGGTAATGTTGGCAATGGAATGTTTGTATTACCTTACGATAGTAATAAAAAATACAATGAGCTTATAAATGATGAATGTATCTTTAGAAAAATTGGAACAAATATTAAAACAAAAGAATCTGATCATAATATTTGGATATCAGACAGCGATGACACTGCTGAATGGTCATTAAATAGTTTAGAAGAAATTAAAAATGTGATAAATAAATTTACAAAAAAATCAGTGAAATGTCATACGCTTTCAGTTTTATCAAGAATAGATAGTGATACTATCGAAGATAAAGAATTTGATATGGAAGATTATTTAATAAAGCATTTTGCTAAAAGTTTTGGTAAAGCTGAAGAAAATGCATTTATTAATGGTACAGGAGATAAAATGCCTACAGGTATATTAAATGATACTGATGGTGCTGAAGTTGGAATTACTACTAATGAACTTACTTTTGATGATGTTATTGCACTTTATTTCTCGTTAAAATCTGAATATAGAACAAAAGGCTCATGGATTATGAATGATGAAATTGCAAAAACATTATATACATTAAAAGATGCCGATGGTAATTACTTATGGAATCATAACACAAACACTATTATGGGTAGACCTGTGTTTATAACAAATGTTATGCCATCAACTGGTAAGGTTATAGCTTTTGGTGATTTTAGCTATTACTGGGTAATTACTAGAATGCCAATTAGTGTACGTTCTATTCAAGAATTATTTATTGCAAATCAACAAATTGGATATCTTGCTCAAGAATATCTTGATGGAAAACTTATTAGAAATGATGCAATAAAAGTTCTTCAATTAAACTAGGAGGTTTTATTAATGGATACAACCACAAATGAAACTATTCTTCAAATTGGTGATACTGTGTTCATTATAGAATGTGAAACAAGTAAATTATCAACAGAAACTGCCTATGATAAGGTAAAGAAACTAATATTAAATCATGTAAAAGACAAAGAAAATATAAATCAATTATCAGCCTGATATAACTTGATATATTGCAAATAGTACGGTAATATTACACTACCCTAAAAAGGGTGTTCCATTAGAAGGCTGTCAAAGGAAGGAGAATAATTATGAATGAATTATATGGACAGTCTTGTGTTGCAACACCTAGTAAGATTACCGCACTATATTGCAGATTATCTAGAGATGATGAATTACAAGGTGATAGCAACAGTATTAAAAATCAAAAAGCAATATTAAAGAAATATGCCGATGATAATGGATTTATAAATACCGAATTCTTTGTGGATGATGGTGTAAGTGGAACTACATTTGATAGACCAGACTTTCAAAGAATGATTGCAGAAATGGAATCAGGAAAAATTGGTACTATCATAGTAAAAGATATGAGTAGAC
Source organism: Gallicola sp. (assembly GCA_012841535.1). Taxonomy (GTDB): domain Bacteria; phylum Bacillota; class Clostridia; order Tissierellales; family Peptoniphilaceae; genus Miniphocaeibacter. The sequence goes on from DUUN01000515.1 coordinate 3,466, forward strand.
TTGGTAGAGATTATCTTAAAGTTGGATACTATACTGAAATTGCTTTTCCAAATGCAGAAGTTAGATTTATCGCAATTAACAATGGTGTTGATAGTGCTAATCAGCAAGATAGCGATTTTACACCTTTCCTTAATATAATAAACGAATGGTATGCAAAAGATACAAGTAAGAAAATAAGAGCAGTATTCAAAGCTAAAGGTGAATCAGGTAAACCCTTGTGTACAACTCCACCTTTTGGATACAAAAAAGACCCAGATGATAAAAATCATTGGATTGTGGATGAGGATGCTGCAAAAGTTGTAAAATATATATTTCAATTATGTATTGAAGGATATGGACCAACTCAAATTGCTCATAAATTAAAAGATGAAGGAATATTTACACCATCTTATTATTTTAAAAGTATTGGATTATATCCAACAGCAATTATTACAGAAGAACCCTGTAAATGGTCTGCAAGAACTGTGGCTAATATCCTAGATAAACAAGAATATCTAGGACACACTATCAATTTCAAAACTAGAAGAAAGTCTTATAAGATAAAAAAGAAAATTGATAATGATCCATCTGAATGGAAAATCTTCAAAAATAAACACGAGGCAATCATAGATGAAGAAACATTCAACACAGTTCAAAGAATTAGAAATGGTAGACGTAGACGTACACTTCTAGGTGATATGCCGTTACTATCTGGAATGGTATATTGTGCAGATTGCGGTTCCAAACTATATCAAGTACGTTCTAAGGATTGGAATCATGATAAAGAATACATGGTGTGTGCAACTTATAGAAAACGTGGAAAGCATAATTGTACTTCGCATCAAATAAGAAATATTGATATAGAGAAAGCTTTATTATATATGATTCAACAGGTAACTGCATTTGCAAGAGATTATGAAGATGAATTTGTAGAACTTGTTGCAAAGAATAAAAACAAAGAATTAGAAAGAAAGATACGCGAATGCAAGAAAGAGTTAGAGCAGTCTATGAATCGTGTATCAAAAATAGATTTATTAATTCAAAGACTTTATGAAGATAATGTTGAAGGAAAAATCAGTGATGAACAATTTATAAAAATGACATCTGCTTATGAAAATGAACAACAAACTCTAAATGTGCGAATTACTGAATTAAATAAGATTATTAAAAATGAACAAGAAAAAATCACTAATACAAGTAATTTCCTTAATCTTGTTAAATGCTATACCAACATTACAAAACTTGATGCAGAAATAATTAGAACATTTATTGAGAAAGTTTATATTTATAATGTGGACACAATTGGTACTAAAAAGATTAAAAAAATAAAAATAGTATTTAATTTTATTGGTGAAATAGATTTGCCAACAAAAAACAAGTAATAAAAAAGGCATAACTATTATTTCAAGTTATGTCCTTTTTATAAAAATTAC
>DUUN01000756.1 GCA_012841535.1 Gallicola sp.
ACCTTGATCTGCATAGAATCGATACTGCTTTTGCATGCGAGGGCTGGGTAGGTTATAATATTCATGTCCACCATGTACAATAACAATTACTTTATCGTGAGATGCTTTAGCTTCTCTAATCTGATTCGTGTTATCGATGATATCCATCGGATTGGCACCGGGTGAATCATCTTCTGCAATAGACCACTCATTTTCGCAAAAGTTGAGGATGGCGATTTTCATTCCATCTTTATTAAGATTATGTACTTTTTTTAATCTTATAATTGATTTGAACTATTGATTCTCTTTGCTTTGTAAGTTATTGATAAACCAAGAATTCCTCTTGTTATCACAATTGTAATGGCAGCACCAATATAATCGAAGAAATATATTAATGGAAATGAAATTATAAAACCAATTAATGAGCTAAAAAAGGTGATATTTCTAAGTTGTTTTTCAAATCCCTGAATAATCATATAATTAGTTCCATAAACACTACTAAGAGATAAAAATAAAACAGAGATTGACATAATCCTTAATACAGTAATAGCTGATATAAAATCTTCCGTAAAAAAAAGTTTAATAACAATGGGGGCAAAAATAAAGAGTAAGCATGAAAAGATAACTGCAATTAGTATATTAAGAATTGCAAATGAATTATGTTTGTCTATTCTCCTTGATAAAAATGGAAAAAATGTTCTCGAGATCACTGTCATAAATTGTTGAGATATATTTACAAATTTACTCCCTGCATCTAATAACCCATTAGATACTGGACCTCCGAAAAAGCCCAGTAGCATCACAGAGAAGCTATTATACAGATTAGGCATGATATTATTTATAAATACATCAGTACTTCCTTTAATGGTATCAAAAATTCTCTTTGTTGATGATAGCTTTAACTTTACTTTCCATTTAGATAATATAATGTACATTGAAATCATCCCAGACAGCAAGAATCCCAATGATATAAATAGAGGCTGCAATATAAAGTCATTTTTCTCTTTAATAAAAACAAAGACTAAAATTGTGAAAAATAATTTAGATAAGAGGTTTAGTATTGTGATATATTTCATTCTTTCCATTGCCTGGAAGAACCAGTCAGGAAACATTATATGTCCGGGGACAAGAAGAAATGTCACTAATATTACTGCATAGTTTTCTCTTAAAGTTGGCACTATGGAAATGACTAGCACCAATAGCAAGAATGATAAAATCATTAAAAGGCATCGTGCCCATAAAACATTGCTGAATATTTCAGATACTTTTTCTTTATCATCTCTATTCTTGGCTACATCTCGGGTTGCTGTGTAATTAAATCCCCAATCGGCTACAGTTTGGAACCATACTACAACAGCTGATGCAAATGCAATTTTTCCAAACCCTTCAACACCAATTACCCTTGCCAGGTATGGCATTGTAATTAAAGGGAATATGTAACCTGCAATTTGAAGTAGAGAAAGATAACCAAAGTTGGCAGCTAATGTTCGGCCATCTTTGCTCTTCCGAATTCTATTAATTTTTTCTTTAAAATTTCTCATCCTATCAACATTCTTCCTAATCTTGATTTTTTTGTTAAATAAGAAATAAATATTGATAGTAACATTGTTACAATAAAACCAAAAATTGGTAACCAGTATGTTCCTAATATTTGATTTAGAGAAGACTTATAGTAGAAGTACTGTAAAAAAAATTGATGGTAAAGATAAATACCAAAACAAATTCCGTTGAACTTAACAAATCTTTCAGAAACCTTTATAAATTTTTCATCTATTAAAAAGGTAACAGTTACATAAAACAAGAATAACCCAACAGATGCATATACAATCCTAGAAATCCTAATTATTGATAATTTTATCAATTTATTAATAAGTAATTCACTTTCAGCTTGTTGAAGTATTTCGACAAACAAAGTAAGCGATATGAAAAGAATAACAAAGAAAATAAACCCTGCAATTATAAATTTAATATTTGAAAATATTTTAATTATTTTCTGTTTGTTCTTCCAAATTAATTCTCCCGAATAGAAATAAAGTAAATAATAGAATGTGCTCCCTATCTGAAAGGGTAATGGAATAAAAGAAAACACTGACAATACGATCAATAATGTTATTTTAATTTTCTCATTAATTTTAATTTTACTGAATATGTAATTAACAATAAAACACCAAAATAGCATAGGTAGAAACCACATATGTCCTATTCCATTTACTATATCATATAAGTAAATTAATACGTTCAATTCTTTTTTATAGAAAAGAAATGAATAAAGAATACTAAACACTATACTTGGGACAATTAACCGTTTAAACTTACTAATGAATATTTTATTAAATGAGATCTTTCTATGCAGTTCAAATACTTGGTAAGCATTCAAATAACCGGAAACAAACACAAACATCTCTAACATAAAACTATTTGCAAACTTAGCTATCCAGAAATATAATCTTACATATTGGATATTTTCAGGAAGTTTCCATCCTCCACCATACATTGTAAAAGAGTGCAATAAAACCAATAATACTATTGCTACTGGTCTCATTATGTTTATTTCATCTAATTGATTTTTTGTTACACCCATTTTTTACGACAACATTATAACACAATCACATATATAATATTATGTAAATTGATAATTTTACTCTTTCATGAATTCACATTTCAAAATTAAAAGAGATATTTGTCTTAACTATACCCTTAATGTTAAAATTGTATTTCACATTTATAATTTACCATCAATCACCTCTTCACTCAGTACACCCTTCACATCATACACCACGCTGTTGCCATTGGTTATTTGAGCAATGTCGAGACCCTTGAACTCATTGTGTGCCACTGCAAGGATTACCGCATCATAATTTTTCTCAGGAAGTTCATTGTGCAATTCTACACCATATTCATGTTTTGCAATAGCTGGATTGGCCCAGGGATCATAGATGGTTACATTGGCATTATACTCTTCCAGCGTCTTGATGATATCAATCACCTTGGTGTTGCGCACGTCGGGACAGTTTTCCTTGAAGGTAAAGCCTAAAACCAGCACATTTGAGCCAAGTACCTGAATCCCTTTCTTGAGCATCAACTTCACCACCTGATCGGCCACATACTCTCCCATCCCATCGTTCATGCGTCTTCCGGCAAGAATGATCTCGGGATTATACCCATAACGCTGTGAAGCTTGAGCCAGGTAATAGGGATCCACACCAATGCAGTGACCGCCTACCAACCCCGGTTTAAAGGGGAGAAAGTTCCACTTGGTGCCGGCTGCTTCCAACACATCCTGCGTGTCAATGCCCATCTTGTTGAATATCTTGGCCAGCTCATTCACAAAGGCGATGTTGATATCCCGCTGTGAGTTTTCAATCACCTTGGCTGCTTCGGCCACCTTGATGGTGGGGGCCAGGTGGGTGCCGGCGGTGAT
>DUUN01000504.1 GCA_012841535.1 Gallicola sp.
ATCTTTGTCGTTAGCCATATGGTTAACCTCCTTATTTAGGCTAACATAACAACTAAATTATAACGGAATTTAGTTCTGCAAAAAAGAACAACCACAGTTAGTCCTAGATGATACAACGGAAATTACTATTTCAATTAACAAGAAACTTAATAACTAGAAAATCTGAACTCTCATTAATGAATTAATGGTATAATCTTATAGAAGGGTTGAGTGAGGGATTAAAATGAAAGAGATATTAAATTTGAATTATGATAATAGATATCCTGAGATTTGTAATTTAGATATTTATTTACCTGATACTAATCAATTATGTCCTGTTTTTATATTTTTTCATGGTGGTGGCCTTGAAGGTGGAAGTAAAGAAGACATATCAAAAGAATTAAAAAATATAACAGTGCAAAATATCGCATTAATTTCAGTTGAATATAGAATGTATCCAAATGCTAAATTTCCAGAATTTATTGAAGATGCAGCAAAAGCGATAGATTTTGTAATTAAATATAATAATAAAAATAAATTATTCAGTGAATATTTTGTAGGTGGTTCATCCGCTGGAGCCTATTTATCTATGATGACTTATTTTGATAAAAAGTATTTAGGTAAATATGGAATTGATCCATCAATAATTGATGGTTGGTTTTTTGATGCAGGACAACCTACTACTCACTTTAATGTATTAAGAGAAAGAGGATTAGATTCTAGACTTATAAGAGTTGATGAAGCTGCTCCACTGTTCTTTGTTGATAAAAATATTGATACAAAGAATCAAGGAAATTTAATGTTTATTGTCGCAGAAAATGATATTGAAGGACGTCTAGAGCAAACTAAGTTACTGTTAAATACCATGAAACAATTTAATTATGATATGAATAAAGTAACTTATAAATATATGGAGGGATATACTCATTGTGCTTATCCAATTCATGAAATGGTTACTGACTTTATAATAAATACAAAGAAAAAGATTTGATAATATAAGTGATTATAATACCATCTACTGATAATAATACATATGTAGGAATTAAGCATATTTCTACAAGATAAAAATTTGTAGAAAGGAGACCTAATATATGAACCAAGGACAAGAAATGTTTTATTAATTTTTCATGGATAGAGTAGTTGAAGATAAACAAGAAGAAGCAAAATTAATATTAGAAGAAAGTTTTAAAAAGCAAACTGAAGGTACATTTGATTTAAATTATTTAAATCAAATAATGCCAAAATTATTATCAATAACTAAAGATGAAGCGAAAGAAGAAGTAAAAGAAGCAATGAATCATTTTTCTTCAAATTTAAAGAAATAGTTGATAATTAAGCATCTCTTAAAGGGATGTTTTTTTTTGTAGGTGGCATAATAATCAATTTAAAAAGCAATTTTTATAACTTCTTTCTAATAATGTAATATAATACATAAGAAATGAATGTCTCATATTTAAATCAATTTAGCAAATCTTGGTTAGAAAGTGTAGAATATTGGTAATACATTAACATACGATGAATCTTATCGTAATATTTCGTAAGAAGTTTTTATATGAGACTTAATGTTTTAAATTTTTGTTGTCAAGTCAATTAGGGGTGATATTATGAGAAAACTGTTCAGTTTTTTCTATAACAAAGATAAAGATTATACAAAAATCGCATCAGTAAACAAAAAGGTTATTAATGAATATAATGAAATTATGTTATCAGTTTTAACATTAATATGTGGTTCTTTAATGATTTTACCTGTAGTAGTAGCACCATTTAGTACAACTAAATTAGAAGCTATTCCACTTTATTTAATAATATCATTTATCTTCTTTGTAATATTTTTTCTTTTCAAATTATCTTTTATGAAAAAATATGTTCTAATTGGTCTTTATTTTGGTTTTTCAGTTTTGTTTTTATTTGCCATGTATCTTAGTATTATTCATACTCCTCATATGAGGGCTACTATATTATTGGGAGTATTTAGTATTATGCCGCTTGGTTTTATTGATCGCCCTAGACGAATGAGATTGTTTCTCTTATTTTGGTTTGTTTTACATACTTTTTTAGCTTTTAATTTTAAACCTGATTTTGCTCTTGATGATACAATAAATAGTCTATGCTTTTCAATTTTTGGTTGTATCTTTGGTCATATAATGTTATGGGCTCGTTTAGATGGATACGAGGTACGGCGTTTATTAATTGTTGAAAAAGAAACTGATGTTTTAACTGGTATTTATAGCCGAAGGAAAATGCTTGAAGTTCTTTCATCTTTGGAAAAAGATGAAGGAGAAAAGCCTTCAGGATTTATGATGATAGATATTGATAACTTCAAAAAGTTTAATGATAAATTTGGTCACGCACACGGTGATAAATGTCTCGTTTACTTAGGAGAAGTGTTTTTAATGTTTTCTAAGAAGTATCGAATGGATTTTTATCGTTATGGTGGTGAAGAGTTTGTTGCAATTGCATATGGGTATGATAAAAATGAGTTGTTATCTATTGCAAATGAACTTCGTCTAGCCGTGCAAAATAAAGAAATAAATGATCAAAAGATTACTATTAGTATTGGAGTTACTAATATAGAAAAAGAAGATGTTAAAGATTATATGAATTTAATAGATTTAGCAGATAAAGCTGTATATAATGCTAAGAATTCTGGGAGAAATAAAGTGTGTGTAGAATCAAATTAGTTAATAAAAAATTTGCAACTTGATAAAGTAAATGCATCTTAATATGAAAATATGCATTTACTTTTTTTTGTAAGGAATTAAAGTCGTAATAAAATCGAATTAGCAGA
>DUUN01000176.1 GCA_012841535.1 Gallicola sp.
AGTAATTAATAAGTAATTAATAAGTAATTAATAAGTAATTAATAAGTAATTAATAAGTAATTAATAAGTAATTAAGAAGTAATTAAGAAGTAATTAATAAGTAATCCAGCAAAGCGCCGTAGGCGCTTTAGTAAAACCGTAGGTTTTACAACCTCTTGATTATACCATATTTTTTTAAAAAAGTCAATACTTTTGATGAGAAATATTTAAAAATTATCCTAAAGTAGTATAAAAATTATCCTAAAGTAGTATATGCATAAATAAACAATCTTTTCTTTCTGATGTGAATTTTTTAAAAATCAGTGAAAAGAAATTCTTCCGCCGTTTCCATTATTTAACATATTAGTAAATTATAGAGTTCTTTTTTTTTATGTATTTTTTTAAATCATAATAAAGGAGATATACACAATGTTAAATGAGTTCGTTTATTTTTATGAAATTCAAGCAATCCCTTATCAATTAATTCTTGAACGCCAGCAATAGCTTTGCGTTTTGAAATACTGCAATTTTTGGCAATGGCTTGGTATGTGGGGAATGTGTGGTGAATGTTATTGAAAGAGATTAGAAAGAGGTATATACACAATTCATGCGGTTTCAAATCAAGGCTGAACACGTCTAAACTTAGGATAAAGCTTCACTCCTTTGATGTGGTTTGTTTTATATTGACAATTATACCACACTGATACCAATTTTTACAAGGGTTGGTTAAGAAGGAAATAAAAGTCTTGTTATAGAATACTGAAATGTGAATTTTGTCGGAAAAGCAATTTTTAAATTACAAATTCCGATTTGATAAATATAGGTGAATGTTGAGAATGTGTTTTGAAAGGCGTTTTAGTGAGTGTTGGCGAGCGTTTGCTGTATGTGATTATGTATGCGATAAGAATTATTACAGGGGGGAGACAGCGAGAGGCTCAACGCCCTCCGCTTTGTCTCCCCCTGGGGGAGTGCATTGCCCAACTTTGGACAGCGTTGTCCAATGTTGCACAACACATGCGCAACGCATCAGCAATGGAGTTGTGGTGTGTGTCAAGTGATACCCCTTGACAGGGAATGGTGTGTGTGTTGTGAGTGTGCAGCATACCTCACACACACAGCACACACAGCACACACCACAACGCACAACACACGCACACAACGTTATCTACACATCGCAAGATGTTTCTTTACGCTCTTTCTTAACAAGTTTCACACAGCCTTATTACTATACATTTTTCTTATTTTGTATAGTCCATCTCTCATTCTTACAAATGCTCTCGCTTATGTCAACACTGGAAAGATGTGTTGACAACGCTCCCGCATTTGTTCTGTGTTTTTTTGTAGGCATTACTTGCCTACAAAATACTACAGAGGGGATGAGTAGATAGTGATTACTAATGAGTTGCAGAGAGCAGTTTTTAAGGAGTTACTGGAGTTGGTTAGAAAGAAAGGAGCAGACAACAAGATGGTTCCTGCTTCGGCAATTTCGAGAGTCTTAACGGAAAAAGGAGTAGAACGTCCACATACGGTAGTACGGATAACGCTTGATAACCTAATCAGATGCAAGTACGTCCGTTATTACCGTACGCTGGGTTTTTATTATTATGGTGCTACAAAGTTGGGCCTGGAAAGGTGGAACATATACCAGACCCAGGGAGAACAGTTAACACTGGTATAGAACGTAGAGAACGTAGAGAGCGTGGGGTGGGTGCTTTTTACTCACCCCTTTATTTTAAAAAAAAAGGAGTTGTTTGATGTGAAAAAACAATTAATTGATGTAGGAACGAAAGGGTATATAAGATGGCGGAGTAATGAGTGTGGAAAATACCACATTTACGACGAAAAAAATAATTATATTACCACCAGTGGTAAATGTAATTACTGTGGTTGTGATTGTGAAAGTGAAGCAAACGGAGAGTTTAAAAGAGTTAATGACATTACCGAATGGATGTAAAAATAAGGGTGGGTTTAACTCACCCTTTTTGTTATTTATAAAAAAAAAAGGAGAGAGAAATATGAAAATCGCAGTTACAGGTCATAGACCCAGAAGTTTAGGGTGGGGATATGATTATAACCATCCTAAATATTATGAGTTAGGTCGGAAGTTGCGTGATGTGCTTAAAGAAAATAACGCTACTCATGCAATAAGTGGAATGGCACTTGGCGTGGATACGGTGTTCGCAATGGTTGTGTTGAAATTGCGCAACACCGGTATCCTTGATGTGAAATTGGAGTGTGCTATTCCATGCTCCAATCAAAGTAGCAGGTGGCTTGAAAATAGTGTTAAGTTGTATAACAAAATCCTTGGTGAAGCTGACAAAGTTACATTCGTTAGTAAAACTGCATACACACCACAATGTATGCAGAGACGCAACGAATACATGGTGAATAATTGCGACCTGTTAATTGCAGTTTGGAATGGTTCACCTGGAGGAACGAAAAATTGCGTGGATTATGCAAGGAGATTGAATAAAAAAATAATATATATAAATCCAAGGGAGTGTTAAAAGTGATAAAAATAATCATGAGTTGTAAGTTATTAATTTTTTCCTTGATTTGATATGTTTTGTGTAGAGTGAGTGTTTCTCCCATTGAACAGTAATACATCACGCTCACTCTACACAGATACATTCAGATTAGGGAGAACGTTTTTATTTATGATTTTGATTTTTAAAACAAAAAAAAGGAGTGTTTAGAATGTCAACAAGTTTTTCATTTACAAATTTCACTGGTTTTTCTTCACCAATTAAAAAAAGCGGTGAAGAAAAAGCTGTATCAGAAAGGCAGTATAAATTTTATACTGACCTTTGTGAACAAAGGAAAATTGAACCTAAAAGTATCAAAGATTTTGCTAGTTTTGATGAATTAGATGAAGAAATAAAAAGAATTCGCCTTTCTTTTCCGGCATCAGAAAACCAAATTAAACTTATCAAAGCAAAAATTAACAATTTAAATAAAATGGGAGTAAATATCGTAATGCCCGATGTTAATAGCCTTACTGGGGGACGCAATGGAACTGCCAGTAAATTAATTGAAAGTCTCATCAAAATGGAGAATCAATACAGAGACCAAATGCCTCCCAGTGAGGCACAACTACAGTATATCGTGAGTATGTTCCTCTGCCCCGATGTGGGATTTGAGGAGCATAATATAAATAAAAAAGTAAACCTGGAAGACGGTAAATGGCGTTATATGACACCAGACGAATTTGCCGAAGAAGTTAAAAGTAAATTAAATAAAAAGAAAGCATCTAAATTTATAGATAAATATAAAGACGCTTTCAATCAATGGCGGTTAACACGCATTCGTCCTGAGCAACAAAGATATATCAGAATTCTGGAAGACCGCATCGCAGGAAAAGAAACTCCTGCAGAGATTAAATGGATTGTAAATGATAAAGGTGAAATAGAAATGCAGAAAATATATGATACATCAGAAGACAATACAAAAATTTGGAGATTAACTGAAATGCAGTTAATGCAACTCAGTATTGACGATGCAAGTAAATATATTGAAATACTCACATCAGAACTATCTCGAAAAGAAGAATCTTTTTCCGAAGAAACATCTCAAATAGAAAAAGAAAAAGCAAAAGAAGACTTTGAAGCCCTGCAAGAACTGCTTTATCGTCTTGAGGCAGTTGCAGGGTATGAAGTCCCAGAGCTACATGAACTTGTAACCTCTCTGATTACAGAAGGCTTTAACTCTGAAGAAATAACCAGAGTTAAAGAAGAAATTCACAACTTCATGGTAAGTTTAATAGAGCAGGATGCAATTGACCTGCCAGAGTTAGTGGAGTTATGCAAAGACAGCCCCACCGCACAACGCATCCTGCTCAATGTAGCATAAGAAAATAACTATGCTACAAAAGTTTAAAAAACGCACTTCTGAAAATGGAGTGCGTTTTTTTTTTGTGAATAATTTTTTCTAAGGAGTGATAAAAATGCACTAAATAAAATAATTAATAACAATTGAATATTTATAACGCACTTCTGAAAATGGAGTGCGTTTTTTTTTGTGATTAGGTTTTTATTATACCACAAGGAGCAAAAAAAATGAAGAAAATAATTGCATTACTTTTAATTTTATTTTTCCTGGTTTTTGTTAATGAAAGTAACCAAACAATTATTAAAAACCAAGAACAAATAATAAATCTCTTAAATCAAAAACAAATCGAAAAAACCGTTACTTCATCCCCTCAAATAAAAGAAAAAACTATGACAGCCAGGGTTACTGCTTATGCGCCCCTGGATAACAAATCAGGAATTTGTGCAGATAGTAATCCGACAGTAACGAGCACGGGCTACACACCCAAGGTTGGGATATGTGCTGTAAATCCGGCAAAAATCCCTTATGGAAGTTTAATTTATATTCCATTCTATGGTTACGCAATTGCACAGGATACAGGAGTAGCAATGCGTAACTATGACGGAATTGCTATTGATGTAGTAATGGAAACTTATGAAGAAGCAATGGAGTGGGGAGTTCAATATTTAGAAATTCAGATATTAAATTAAGTTTTAGATTATTGAGTTCGTTTTTTTTTTGACTTTATTTTATAAATCAAAACATGGTTATTAAATTGTAATGAATATAAAGAAAAATAAATTCTCAATTTAATAACTTCCAGATTATTGAGTTCGTTTTTTTTTTTTGACTTTTTTAATTTGTAATTTTTCTGATGTGATTTCACATCGGAAGAATTAAATAAAAAATATTTTAAGGAGGAAGAAGAAGTGAAAACAATTAAAGTAGGTGTTATGCCTGGAAGGATTAATGAGTATGTAGTAGAAGTGGGAGCTTCTGTTGCAGAAGTTCTTGAAATGGCAGGTTTAAATCCGTCAGGCTATGACGTTAAAATGGACGGGGAAAAAGTTAACCCCCAGGAAGCCTTCGTTAATGAAGACACCAATCTTATTTTGCTAGCAAAACAAGTTAAAGGTAACTAAAACTCTCCTTAATAAGGCACATTAAAATATAGGTATTTGTTAACAAAAATACCACTTTTTTTTAATGACCAATTTTAATGTGCCTTTTTTAAAAAGGATGTGGTATTACTTTAAAAATATATCACATCCTTTTTAAGTAAGGCATATTAAAACTAAAATAAAGGAGAGATAAAATGTCAATTGCAAGTATCAATTTAACTCCATATCGAAATCCTTTTGGAGAACCAGGTGAACATGGATTTTTTGCAAGCACCCTTCCTTCTATAATATCTGGCAAATTAATTGACCTAGAAGTTGACAAAGTTGATATTTTTAGAATGGACAAACAAAGACAAAAATATTCTGCTGGTAATTTACCTCATCGCTTTATTATCTTTACCAATGCAACAGCATCAAACAATGAAGAAGATATCATACTAGAAAATCCGCTTAAAATTAATAATATTGAAAACAATTTCACTGAGTTTTTACCACCATTAAAAGAAAATAGCACACTTATTACTTCCCCTGAAGGAGTTATTTTAGCTGAATATTTTGAAACTGGAAATGAATTATATATTCTATTTGACATACTAAAAAAATTTAATGATAATAACTTAAAAATTTTTTCTTTCATTATGGAAGAACTAAACAATTTAGTTTGGAAACCTAAAACAATGGAAAAATCCTGGAAATATGGTGATAAAGATAAATTAATAAAAACTTTTACTGAAGAAATAGAAAAACAAAAAAAAGAAACAATAAGAAACATTCAATTTCAAATAGATAATATAAAAGCAGATATAGAATCATGCAGACTAACTTTCCGAAGGCTTTACACAACACTTGCTAATAAAAGACAAGCTCTAGAAAGAGAAAAAGATACAACAAATATAATAGAAAAAATACAAAAAGATTTAGATTTAATTATCAATCATGAAAAGATACAAGATATTCAAATTATTAATAATAAATTTCATGTTTTTACAAACGATATTTATATCTATGATAAAAACAATAGAAAATACTATGGTGGAAAATATAAAATTGTTATTGATTTACAAGACAATATATTTATCTTTAGCGATAATCCTCGTAGAGGATATTGGACACCAAGAGACCCTCATCCTCATGTAAGTGGACATAATGGAGAAGCATGTTTTGGCAATATTGATGAAACTATTATTGAATTAAGCAGCCAAACAGAATTATATGCATTAGTGCTTATATTAATAAACTTCCTTGAATCGGTAAATATAGATGATGCCGCAGGGAAGTATATTATAAATTGGGATATGGTTGATGAAGATGGAAACATTATAAAACCTGATATACAGCATTCTCATTTTTGTGAAATATGTGGAGAAACAACTGAATCACTACAGGAAGCATTTAATGAAGTTGACGATGAAGGGCCTTATGAAGGAGTTTATGTATGTCAAGATTGTTTAGATAGAAACTTTTATTATGATGAATCATTTGATGCTTATATACATAATTAAAAAAAATAAAAAAAAGGAGAATAGAATAATGAGTAAACCAAGTATTGAAATATTAGAAAAATGTATTCCCCAAATTGTTATTCTCCCTGATGCTTATGTTAAAATGCAACTTTATACAGAAGAATGCGAAAATGAAATAGGCTGGCTTGGAACAGCCTATAAAAAAAGAGATAAAGAGAAAACTATTTATTATATCGAAGATACATTTTTATTTGAACAAGAAGTTCATATCACTACTACAGAAATAACTCCTGAAAGTTTATGCGAATTTGGTGAAGCTTTATTTAAAAAAGAAGACGGAACGAAAATTTGGAACAGTATCAAAGTATGGGGACACAGTCATGTTAATATGAGCGTATCCCCCTCAAGTCAGGATAACAGTCAAATGGAAACATTTATTGAAAGTGGACATAACTGGTTTATCCGCATTATTACTAATAAAAAAAATGATATACGAATAGACTTGTATGATTATGAGTTAGGAGCTATTTTTAACAATCTACCCTGGACAATAGCCATGTCAAAAGAAGAAGAAAAAATAGAAGAACAAATTAATGAACTATATCAAAAATTAAAAATATTGCAAGAAGACCGTATAAAAAAATATAGAGGGCCAATTAAAAGTGAAATATTATTAAAAGTTAAAAATAAAGTTCATTATTATCAGCAACATCAATATCAATATTTTGGTAAATATTTAAATAATGATTCTCTGAAAACAGATGAAAAAAAAAACCACTCTACACACGTAATTTCAAATCACAAAAATAAAATAACATGCGTTAATGATGTTTACGAAATACTTCCTCTTTCAGAACTTATGGATATAGGAGAGTGTCATAACCTCATGGAAGTAATAGAAGTTCTTAAATTATATGGCGATGATGATTTTACCCATGAGGAACTTCTATTGATTTGGGCAGCCAGTCAAGAAATAGTTAAAGCAACTTATTTTTCTTGAAAGGAGAATAATAAAATGACATTAACATTAGATATTTCAAGACACAAAGAACTCTTCAATCCTTATTATTTTCATACACCAATTACAATAATCGGTGCAGGTGCAACAGGTTCTTGGTTAACATTAGCACTTGCTAAACTTGGTATTGAAGATATAACAATATGGGATTTTGATACAGTAGAAGAACATAATATTGCAAATCAAGCATTTGAATTACAAGATATTGGTAAATCCAAAGTCGAAGCAATAAAAAAACTTGTTAAAATAAACACTAATATTGAAATCAACACTTACAATATTCGTTTTACTAATCAACGTCTTGCTGGAATCATCTTTCTCATGGTTGATAGCATGGAAGAACGAAAAAAAATCTGGGAAAACAGTATTAAAATGAAATTCGCCGTTGACTTGTTAATTGAGCCTCGCATGGGTCTTGATGTGGGAAGAATTTACAATGTTGAACCTGTAAATTTAACTCACATCAAAAAATATGAAGATACTTATTATAACGACGATGTAGCTGAAGTATCAGCATGTGGCGCAAGCAAAACTGTTATTTCCACAGCACTTGGTATTGTATCTTGGTGTGTAAGACAACTCATTAACTGGCATAACAAAGAAGAATTAGATAATGAAATTTTAATTGATTTCAAATATAACAATATTCTTACATTAAAATGGTAATATAATTTGTAAAATAATAAAATTTATTAAAAAAAGAGAGGTGGAAAACATGGTTAGTTTAAGAAAAAATATGAGAGTTATTCCTAATGTTTCTCATGAAAATTATGAAATATGGGAATATCAACACGAAAATAATAAAGGTACTATTATAGATAAAACATCTAATGGTTGGTATCGAGTAAAATGGGATAATGAGCATACTAACACATATCCCCTAGATTTTTTAATACCAATTGAAACAAATATAAATAATAAATCTGAAATAACTCCTATTTTGTTTTTACCAGGTATGCGAGTGTGTTTAAATCCTGAAAGCCCATATTATAAAAATATAAAAAATGTAACCAAATCAGAAATAGGTTATCTTCTCAGTTATCTAATAAATGAAGAAGATGCATTATTTAATTTAATAAATAATATAGATTTTACAGTTCTTGTTAAATTTGATAATTTTTCTAAAAATTATCATATAAAAATATACGATTTATTACCCGTGGACGCACCCAAAGTTGACGTAAAACATTATTATTTAAATAATGGAGCAATTTATTATTTAATAGACAAAACAATGGATGAATTGGATGAAGCAGTTATTATAAAAAGAATAAATATAAAAGATGTAAAAATTTACAATGATTTGTATAGAGAAAAAATAACTGAAAAATTTAATAAACTTTTAAATAATTTTAAATAATTTTATTTTATCTAAGAAAATAGCAAGAAGACTCCCACCTAAAGTGGTACTAAACATGATAGAGACAACAATGCTGCAATAAACATACTCAATCAAGGATTAAAAGAATTAGGCTTAACGGCTTAATATAAACTAGGGTTGGAATGACCCGATGTGAGGCTCGTGGAGGTAGTAGGTTGCGAGGCTGATGAAACGAGAATCTCCCACTTCTATAAGTGGGAGAGGTTCAATATACAGGGCGACGGGTAACACTTCCCCAGTTTAGTATATGCAGGTGGTGATAAAAATATTAGCAATAAACGAGATTCACAACTTAGATTGCTTGGAAGGCTTAAAG
>DUUN01000025.1 GCA_012841535.1 Gallicola sp.
TGATTATCTTTAATTCTGTCAAAAGTATCTTTATCAATAAAATTACTTTCATCAAATGTAATATTATAAGGAGCAATATTTTTCGCTTGAACAATTTTATAGCCTTTATCAACATATGAAATATGATCGGTGGTTGTATTAACTCCTTGAGTTTTGGATTCTAACAAATCTATTAACTTATATCTCATAATTATTCCTCCTTTATATCATACAAATCACAATTTGTATGACTAAATTTTTATATTTTCTAGATCTATTTCACCATTCATTAGTTTTGGTAGTAAGGTATCACGCAGCTGAGTTAAGATCTGATTTTCAGCTTTGATTTGTTTCATTTTTGAAAACATGAGTTCAAGTTCTAAAGATAATTTTTTTATTTTTTCTTTATCAAATTTTAAATACAAATTATTTATACTTCCGCTTGCATGCAATATAGTTGTTCCTATAGCATTTTGTATTAAAACATCTTGAGTATTTGAATCATTAAAATATGTATAAATTAATCCATTAGTAATTATATTTTCATATTCATGTTTAGGTTTAATGTTCTTCATTCCTGATGAGAATGCACCATAAATTCCATATGCAATTCTACCTATAGTCGCATCAAATGAAACTAATACATCATCTTTTTCAGCGATTTTTCCTTTAGCTAATTCTCTCGGAATGTAATTATTACAATCGGTATTCATATCACCTACCCTATAAAACTTTATATAATCATTAAGCTGTATAGAAGAATAACTTTTACTACCAGGTTCTACTCCAGTTTCAAAGTCTAATATATCCTTAATCGGTATTGAAACATAGTCTTCTGCTTTTCTAATGTATTCTTGATAGTTAACATTCATTAACTCTTGCAAATTATCATTTATCTGATTATTTAGTTCTATTTTTTTATCAATATCAGACAATATTTTTGCTATTTTATTTTGAGTTTCTAAAGAAGGTAAAGAAATAATTATTTTTCTTAAGTCTGTTTTATTAAATTTAGGCATTGCGCTTCCACCAACTATAGACATAAGTTTTTGAAATCCTATTTTTGATTTTAAAAAATAATATAAATAATTTTGATTACATTTTTCATTTGCATTTAATAAAACCGAATTTGGCCCAAGAGTCATAGGATAAGTTAAATCGGGAATTTTAAATATAGTTCCTAAGTTTGCTCCAACATTAGAAACAATTATTTCTCCTCCAAATAATTTTGTTTTTTTCAAAAAGTTGTAAGATCCTTCATCAACCCAAACTGAATCTTTTAAAGAATAATTAGAATTATAATCGACTAATCTAATTAATCTTGCAAAACTTTTTTCTTTTAAATATTTTACATTTTCTGATAAAGATGCAAAACTGCCATTTGCAACATAATCTGTAACTGTAGAACAAATTTCCTCTAATCTATACTCCTTAAATTCCATATCCAATAGCCTCCAAGGATTTTCTTATTTCTTCTTCTAACTCTTTGGATTCTTTAAATTGATTTGATAATTCGGAAGTTATCTTTTCCATTTTTTCCTCAAATGGTATTCCATCATCTTCTGGTTCTTCTACTCCAACATATCTTCCAGGAGTTAGTACATAATCATTTTCTTTAAGTTCTTCTAAATCTGCTTTTTTACAAAAACCTAATACATCATCGTAGTTATTATCATTTTGATAATTATGATAAGTATCTGCTATTTTTAATATATCTTCTTCTGTTAACCTTCTTAACTTTCTAGTAACCATTTCACCCATATTGGTTGCATTAATAAATAAGGTTTTATTTTTCTGTTTTTTATTTCTATTTAATATCCATACTGAACAAGGTATAGTAACTGTGTAAAATAAATTAGATGGCATTGCTACTATAGCATCTACTAAATCTGCTTCTATTAAATTTTTTCTTATTTCTGCTTCTTGTCCACCTGCTGCTAGTGATCCATTAGCAAGAATAATAGCAGCTTTACCATTTGTTGATAATTTAGAAATCATATGTTGTATCCAAGCATAGTTAGCGTTTCCCTTTGGTGGAATACCATATTTCCATCTATAATCATCTGTTATTTTTTCTTGTCCCCAATCGCTAATATTGAAAGGTGGATTTGCTAAAATAAAATCTGCCTTTAAATCTTTATGCAGATCTTCATGAAAAGTATCCGCTGCAAACTTACCTAAATCTCCTTCTATTGCTCTAATAGCTAAATTCATTCTTGCTAATTTCCAAGTAGTTGGATTTTTTTCTTGACCAAATATTGATACATTTCTAACATTACCTTGGTGATTTTTAATAAATTTTAAAGATTGTACAAACATACCACCCGAACCACAACAAGGGTCATACACTCTACCTTCATATGGTTCTATTATTTCTACCATTGTTTTAACAATACTATCAGGGGTGTAGAATTCTCCACCCTTTTGACCATCTTTTTCAGCAAATTGTCCTAAAAAATATTCATATATTCTACCTAATAAATCTTTTTCACTTGCTTCTTTTGTACCAACTTTTATATTAGTGAATAAATCAATAATTTCCCCTAAATTAACATTTCGCATATCTGGGCTATTATATATTTTAAATAATACACCTTTTAATGTATTATTTTCTTTTTCTATTTCATCTAGTGCATTATCTAATATTTCACCAATATTATAATCTTTTGAATGTGCTACTAAATAACTCCATCTTGCTTTTTCCGGAACAAAGAAAACATTGTTTTGGATATAAGCATCTCTATCTTCCTCTAAACCATATCCTTCTTTAACTAATTCTTCATATCTTTCTTCAAAAGAATCAGAAATATATTTTAAAAATATCAATCCTAATACTACAAATTTATAATTACTTACAGTAAGCCCACCAATCATTTTATCAGCAGATGCCCATAATGCTTTTTCTAACTCTTGTAGCTCTTTACTCATTTTACCTCTCCTTACTAACTTAACTAAATTAATTATACCACAATTAGTCATAATTTTGAGGATTTTGTTCTTTTAATATATCAAAATCATTGCATTGGTAACCTTAAAAGGAAAATCCACTAGCAAGACAGAAGTCGGATCGATTTTTACTTAAATGATAATCTTTCTTTATGGTTATTAGATTATTTGGTATAATAAATAATAGTGATATGGTGGTGGTAAATTTGAATAAAGTATATATATGTATTGATTTAAAAAGTTTTTATGCATCAGTCGAATGTAAAGAAAGAGGCCTTGATCCAATGACTACTAATTTAGTAGTTGCTGATGAAAGTCGAACCAATAAAACAGTATGTTTAGCTATTACCCCCTCACTAAAATCTTATGAACTGGGTGGAAGAGCTAGATTATATGAAGTAATTAGAAAAGTTAGAGATATCAATAACGAGCGAAGAAAAAAAATACCTAATCACAGGTTTGTTGGTAAGTCTTACAATGATACTGAACTTAAAAATAATCCTAGATTAGAACTCGACTTTATTGTTGCACCACCAAGAATGTCTTATTATATGGAGTACAGCACCCAAATATATAATGTTTATTTAAAGTATCTAGCACCAGAAGATATTTACGTTTACTCAATTGATGAAGTGTTTTGTGATATTACAAATTATTTGAATTTATATAAGATGACTCCAAAGGAATTAGTTACTAAAATGATTCAAGATGCCTATGAAACAACTGGTATAACAGCAACAGCTGGAATTGGTTCTAATATGTATTTAAGTAAGGTTGCCATGGATATTCTCGCTAAAAAGGCTACTCCGAATGAATTTGGGGTTAGGGTTGCCGAACTAGATGAGATGAGTTACCGAAAAGAACTTTGGAACCATCGTCCTTTAACTGATTTTTGGAGAGTTGGTAAAGGTTATGCTAGGAAGTTAGAAAAGAATGGTTTATATACTATGGGTGATGTAGCTAGATGTTCAATAGATAATGAAGATTTATTATATAAATTATTCGGTATCAATGCAGAACTATTAATCGATCATGCTTGGGGTTGGGAACCATGTACAATCGAAGATGTAAAAGCTTACAAACCCAAAAGTAGTAGTATTACCTCAGGACAAGTTTTACATCAACATTATGGTTATGAATTGGCTAAGTTAATTGTTAAAGAGATGATTGATTTGATGGCTATTGATTTAGTCAAAAAAAAGTTAGTTACAGACCAATTAACCTTAACCATTGGATATGACATCGAATGTTTAACTAATCCTAAAATAAGTAAATACTATGACGGTGAAATTACGACTGATCCTTATGGTCGAAAGGTGCCAAAACATTCACACGGAACTATTAACTTAGACTATCATACTTCATCATCAAAGATGCTTACTGAAGCAATATTAAAATTATATGAAAAAATAGTGAATAATAAATTGTTAATTAGAAGAATTAATATAAGTGCTAACCGAACAGTTGATGAAAAAACTGTTAAATCAGAAACAAAATATGAACAAATTGATTTGTTTACTAATTATGAAAAATTAGATAAAAAAAGGGAAATAGAGAAGAAAAGTCAAATATCTGAAAATAAAATTCAACAAGTTGTTTTGAATGTTAAAAAGAAATATGGTAAGAATGCTATTATAAAAGGAATGAATCTAGTTGAGGGTGGAACAACTATTGAGAGAAATAAACAAATCGGTGGACATAAGGAGTGATATAAGATGGATAATAAATATGACGATATTATTAATTTACCCCGCCATGTTTCAACAAAACGTCAACCAATGCCCATAGAGTCTCGGGCTGCTCAGTTCGCCCCTTTTGCTGCTCTAAAGGGATATGATGATGCTGTTAAAGAAACAGCTAGATTAACAGATAATAGAGTTGAACTTGGTGAAACCACACATTCCATTTTAAATAGTAATTTACAGTGGATTAAATATCATATAAAAGATAAACCAAAGGCATCATTTACTTATTTTATCCCAGATGAAAGAAAACAAGGTGGATGTTACGTTACTATTACTGGTAATGTTAGAAGAATTGATGAACAAAATCAAGTTATTATTTTGACTAATGGAAATAAAATACCAATAGATGAAATTATTAAAATAGCACCTTAAAAGGAGATATCCGTTTGGATATCTCCTTCTATTTTTAGTAGTACTACATAAGTGACATTATTATTATCAATTTCTATTTGGATTCCCTTGGCATCTATAACTATTTTTTTAATGATGATGTCATTATTCGGAAAACTTATAGTTATATTTATATAAAATCTAAAACCTTAAAATAATGATTTTAAGGTTTTAAAAGCTTCTTTAATCAATAACTATGGTAATATTTCCAAATATAAGGAAACATCTATTAAGTCACTTAATTCATTCACATCTTATATTAAAAATATTTTATCAAATAGTTATCATAATACCTATATTGAAAGTAACAATAACTTCAATAAAGTTTTAAAAAGAAGTGCATTTGGATTCCGTTCATTTAAAAGAAAAAAATCAACACAACTTTTAGAGTCTAAAAATAAATTAAAATAATCTTTTTATCCTTCAATATGATTATATAGTGGGTTATCAATTTTCTAAATACCATAACCTAACACATTTTAAGGTTAAATCAAATAATTTCCCAGTAGGAAGTTTTTTATTCAATTATTCCTCTAATAACGTATAAATATTCTCTAAAATAATTTTATCAATATCACTATAACTTTGATCATTAATATTCAAGTTTATTTTTTCAAGTATGTTTAATTCTTTTATGTCAAAACTTATTTCAAATAATTTCTCACCAGAATCATAATAGTATCCTCCATAGCGCCCTTTAACAGCTTCAATATAAATTCCTGCCTTTTCAAAATCATTTTTATATTTTCTGACTTGTCTTGGAGTAA
>DUUN01000545.1 GCA_012841535.1 Gallicola sp.
TTCCCTTATATATTTTTTTCAACTTTCCCTCCATAATATTTATTAAAAACAATACTTCCTATAAAAAATATATATGTAATATATTAATAAATCAAGTTTTTCTAATATCTTAACAAAAAAAGAAGGCTAACACCTTCTTTTTTATACTTATTGATTTCTTATTGCTTCTATTGCCGAAATTTTAGTTGCTCTTCTCGCCGGAATATAGCCTGAAAATAATCCTACCAATGTAGAAAATATAACTCCTATAAATGGTAACCAAAAAGGAATATAGGAAACCAATAATTTTGAAGTTTCCTCCATATAAAACAAATCTGCACTTTGAACTGTTCCAAAGGAATTTAATAAAAATGAAACTAAATAGCTAAAAAATATAGAAATTATACCACCAATAAGTCCAATAAAAGTAGCTTCCATTAAAAACATATTTCTAATGTCCTTTATAGATGCACCAATTACCTTCATTACCCCTATTTCTTTAGTTCTTTCATAGACAGACATAATCATAGTATTGGCAATTCCTATGGCAGCTACTATAAAGGCAACTGCACCTACAATTAAAAACATCATTCTAGTACTGTCTGTACCTTCTTTGATTTCATTATAAAAATCCGCATTGGATTCAGTTATAAAGCCTTCAGCTTTAATTGCATTTTGTACCTCTAGTAAATCTGCCCCATCTTCTATTTGAACCATAGCCAAAGAATAATTATTTAAATCTGTTTTCATTTCTTTTTCTATGGCTTTTTTATTAGCTTCAGTAGCTAATTCCTTAAAATAGTCCATTCCTATTAGTATCTGGTAGCTATACATACTTCCTTCTGTTCCTGTTAAGCCAGTAAAATTGATTTTGCTTTTTGATTTAATTTTAAAATTTCCCTTTTCATCATACTCTACTAATCCAAAATCAACCTTATCATTTAATAAATCAACTTGAACTTGTTCAAAGTCGGTACCATTTGGATTATAAAAACCATTCCCAACTTCAACACCAGCTAAGGCATCGTATTTACCAGTTGGCATATGTCCTGAAGTAATTTTATAACCTATTTCTTCTATATGATTAAAGTCCACTCCATACACCTGACCCCAACCTAGCAATTTACCCTTTAATATTTGAGGGCTTTCTCCTTTAAATTCCATAAAGGGTACAACTAGTTTTACTCCTTCAATTGCCTGAAGTTTATTAATAGTTAAATTATTTAATTTTACATTTTTAGATTTCGTTGTTTGTTCTTCTTGGAATTGAGCATACATGCTATCAGATGGGTGAACTGTTATTGCAGAAAGTCCTCCAATTTCTTCAAACATAGCCTCATTATTTTTCGTTAAAGCAAAGCCCATGCTAAGCATTATTATAATTGAAGTGGAACCAATTAAAACACCTATTATTGTAAGAATAGTCCTAACTTTTCTTCTCCACAGGTTTTTTAAGGAAGTTAAAAAAAGATCACTTATCTTCATTTTCCTTATTTCCTTTATCTATTAATTGTGTATTTTCAATATTATCTTTTTCATCTTCCTTTTTTTCTTCAATATCTAGGTTTTCCAGCTCGTCATCATTAATTATAAGTTCATCATCTAATTCCTTGTTCTTTTTGTTAAGCCTTACAACAATTACTATAATTACTACTACAATTAAAGCTATAATAATCCAAAAAACAGGATTTTTAAAAATAGATGTTTTTTCTTCTTGTACCATAAAATCAGGATCTTCTTCCATATTTATCTCAATAGCAGTAGCTGAAAATTCTTGTTCAAGCTCGTGAGGTTTACCAGTAGAATCTTCATAGGTAATTAACAACTTCCCCTTAACTTCACCTGCTTCCATAGCAGTTAGCGGTGCTGAAAAACTTTCAGTACTACCTGGATGAAAATCACCAACATAGTAAGTATCTCCTTCAACATCAAAATTACCAGAAACCTTAATCATTAAATTATGAATAGGAGATCTTCCCGTATTGTAGAATTCCACAGAAAAATCTGATGGCATTCCAACTTCAGGGTCCATAAAATTAATAGTTCCCAATTGAATTTTTGCTTCTTGATAAACATTAATTCCTAAAGCTTCTTCCGATATAAACTCATTGCTTTCAGAATCATCGTATTCTAAATGAACATTTAATTCATATGTATTTGGATTAACATTATATGGAGTTGTTAATTTCAGATTTTTACTTACCCTTTTTCCTGCTCCTATTGATTCTATATAAAAAGTATTGGAACTATTAACCGGCATAAAAACAGAACCTGTTAAACTTGGACTAGCAGTATTAGGATTATCTCCAGAATCATCTCCAGTTCCCATAGATGTTCCTCCGGAAGAATTTATAACTATTTTTATATTCTTCACAGCCTTCTTTTTATTGGTATTATAGAAGGATAGAGTTAAATCAAAATCTTCACCAGCTTTTACAGGATTAGGAGAAACAGTATAATTATCCACTATTAATTTTGGCTTACCGCCCTTTATTACCGTAGTAGTTGTATCTTGTCCATTACCATTAAAATCTCCACCTGATGATGACAAATTAGAGGATTCAGGAATAAAATCACCCCCTCCACCACTATTAAAAACTTCTGCATCATTTACAACCGGCTCACTAGGAGTATTGTTATTAACTTCTTCAACAGTAGCTTTTTCAACTTTTATATTAAAAAAATAAGATTGAGTTATGCTTTCATCTTTTTCATTTAAAAAGGCAATTAAGCCTACTTTATGACTACCTTCTTCTACTTCTTCTAAAACTTCTATACTAATGTTTAAATCTTGGCTTTCCTTTGCCTTAATGTTTTTAATTCTATTAGCAGTACTATCACTTACTAATTTAAAGGATTTCTTACTTTCTGCATCTAAATCAAATCTAATATTTTCTCCATTATTTTCAGATTCATTTAGAAAACTAATTTTAACATTAACTATATCTCCCGGTTTAACAGCTGACTGTTTCGAAAGAGATACTTCTTCTACTCCTAATTTTATAGAACTAGTTAAATTTTCCTCTGCCCTTACAATTGAAGGAGAAAAAACCATATTAATCATAAGAATTAATGTTAATAAAACACCAACTATTTTTTTCATATATACTTCCTTTCCTACTCTATATTTTCTATTGACCCATCTTTTAAGTAAATAGTTCGATGGCCATATTTAGCTATTTCATCATCATGAGTAACTAAAATCATAGTTTGATTATGTTCTTTTGTTAAATTCATTATTAAATTTAATATCTCCCTAGAAGTTTTACTATCAAGGTTTCCAGTAGGCTCATCAGCAAATACTATTTTAGGATTGTCTATTAAGGCTCTTGCTATAGACACCCTTTGTTGTTGACCCCCACTCATTTCATTTGGTTTATGGTTTAACCTTTTCCCTAGACCTACATCATTTAAAATTTTTATAGACCTTTTTATTCTAGTTTCTTTATCGACTCCTTTAAGCATTAAGCTAAATTCTACATTTTCTAAAGCAGTCATGGAAGAAATTAAATTATAGGACTGAAAAATAAATCCAATATTTTTTTGCCGAAACTTTGTAATTTGTTTTTCATTTAAACTAGAAACTTCTATACCTCCAATTTCAACTTTTCCTTTAGTAGGTTTTTCCAATCCTGCCAATAAATTTAATAAAGTCGATTTTCCAGAACCTGAAGTACCTAAAAGAGAAATTGTTTCGTTTTTATAAATATCTAAATTAACATTCCTTAAAGCATATATTAGTTCCTCTCCCATTTTATATACTTTATAGAGATTTCTAACCTTAATAATCTTATCCACAACAACCTCCTAACCCATATAATTAATTATAATCTATCTAGAAATTCTATTTCTTACAAAATACTTACAATCTTACAATATAGAATATAGTAGAATATTTTAGTTTTTAAAAATTATCATAAATGTATTAAAAATCATCTTACTTGTATTTTAGGTAAAAAAAAAGAGTTGTTTAACAACTCTAATAATGTCTAATTATATCTACTTAAAACTTTATCATTAATTCCATACCATAAAGCTTCTTTGCACAAATATTTAATTGAACGTAAGTAAGACCTTACTATTTTTTCATATAGTAACTCTAATTCTTTTTTAGTTAAAAATCTTTCTTCAACTATGTAGGTGTTAATACCGTCAAATTTAAATAAAAGTTGTTTGTCTAAATATTTATTTAAAGAATAAACATTATCTTTTATAACACTATCACAATATTTAGTAATAAGTCCTTTTAAATTTTTTTCAAATGTAACAAAATCCTTTATGTTATAAGCTAAGTGTTTTTTTATATCCTTTATTTCTTTATTCTTGTAATTATGAAATAATCTTCTTCTATTTTTTAAACTTTCAGCTGGTATTTTAGATAATACAAAATTCTCAAAAGTATTTACTGCATTTAAATCATCGTAACCTATTCTATATGCTTCTAAATATACTGCAAACTCCAATCTTGAAAGATCTTCGTTTAATATTTTCATAGAGGCAGCTGTTATCTCTTCAACATCTTCTCTATCCTTAAAAAAGTTACTAATAGTTCTTAATATTTTTTTTGTACAGCTATATTTAGGTTTTAAAGTGTTACATTTATAGTCCTTTTCAATAATAGCTAGTAATAAATACAGAGAGTCTATATCATCTTGATATAAGAAATTAGCTCTAAGTTCTTGTTTCAAAAAATTATCTCTTTTTTTTTCAAGATGCATACTTCCTCCCTAAAATTTATTTAAAATACAAAAGAATAGTCCATCGAAATTTCGTGATTCAATTCATTTACAACATCAAATATAAAATAAGAAATATTAGTGCTTAAGTTTAAAGCAAAATTTAAATCCCTTTCATATGATTGTTCTAAAGAATATTCATCTATTACCTTATTAATGTATTCTTTTACTAACTTTTTCAAATGAATTGTTTCGCACTCATATAAAGATATTTTTTCAGTAGAGATAATATCCTTTTCAAATATGTGATCTTTAACAACTTCATTTAACTCTTTTTCATAATTTACATGCTTTTTAAAAGCCTCATTAAATGTCCAGTTTTCCTTATGTGGTAAACAAACATAATCTGACAAAAAGTGGCTTATAACTCCAATTTTTATACTTATGATTTTCTTTTTAAAATTATCCAAACTCTTTAAATTAAAAAATCTACATATATATATTAAATTAACTATTTCGTTAACTAAAAACTCTTCACTGTCCTCTTTGTAATGACGATAAATCTTATATTTAGGTAATATATCTGGTGATATTGCTCCCCAAATCATCTTTTTCTCATTTAAGTTAATATTATAATTTTCATTTATGTCCTTACAAAGATTTTTTGCAATTATCGCGTGTGCTTCTGGAAAAATTATAGAACACCCTCTCTTATTGATTTAGCAAAATTTCCTCAAACCACTATTAAAATCTTATCAAAATAGCATGCAAAAGTCAATTTAATTCCTTACTCATATATATGGTATAATCATCATATTTTAAATCGGCAGAACGAACTACATTATTCAAAAGCTTTAAATAATCGTCTCCGTACATGGTCTGCATATACAATACATCAATAGCAAAAGATGATATTTTATATTCTTCAGCTAATTTAAATAATTTATTAAAAATTCTTTTAAACAATTCTATTTCTATTTCATTTTCAATTTTTTCTGGTAAAACCGATAGGAAAACATAATTCTGTTTTAAATTATATCCTGGTATAATTTTTACCTCACCTGTTGGACATCCATTTAACTTTTGAATGGTTTCCAAAACTCTTTCACCAGCATTTTCAATTAATTCATTACTCTCTTCACCAATTAGAGTATTGTCTGTAAAATACACTATACTTTCTGCATTAACGTCAAAAATGTTTTCATTTGTAAATCTAATATCCATAATAAATACCTTCCTTATGAGTGTTTTAGTATATAATATAATTTGAATAAAATCAATAAGGAGTAATAATGTATAACGAAATTATAGAAGGAATATTCATAAAAAGAATTAATAGATTTATTGCAGAAGTATTAATTAATAATAAAATAGAAGAAGTACATGTGAAAAATACCGGAAGATGTAAAGAATTATTTATTGAAGGTAGAAAATGCTACTTGGAAAAATCAAATAACTTAAATAGAAAGACAAAATATTCTTTAATATCCATATATAAAGACGACTTGCTTATAAATATAGATTCCCAAATCCCTAATAGGGTTATTTATGACAGTATAGTTAGTAGAAAAATCCTATCTGAATTAAATCCTATAAATGTGACTAGGGAAAAACAATATAAAAACAGCAGATTCGATATTAAATTCTATAGTGAAAAACTAGAAAAAGACTTTTTTTTAGAAGTAAAAGGTGTAACTTTAGAAGAAAATGGCATTGCAATGTTTCCTGATGCACCTACTGAAAGGGGTAGTAAGCATATTTTAGAATTAATAGATGCAAGTAAAAATGGATATGGAGCAATTATTGTTTTTTTAATCCAATTTAGTAATGCAAAACTTTTCACACCAAATACTATAACAGATCCTAACTTTAGTAATAATTTAGAATTAGCTTCTAATAGTAGTGTTGAAATTTTATCCTATGATTCAATAATAACAAAAAATAGTATAAAAATAGATAAGAGTGTAAAGGTAGAAATATAATGAAAACAATAGCAATTATTTCTGAATATAATCCTCTTCATACTGGACACCTATATCAAATAAAAAAAATTAAGGAAAAATTCCCCCAGTCAAAAATAGTAGCTATAATGTCTGGCAATTTTGTACAAAGAGGTGAACCAGCTATTTTCGATAAATTCTTAAGGGCAAAATACGCTATTGAAAATGGCATTGATCTTATAATACAACTACCAACTATCTATTCCCTTCAATCTGCTGAAAATTTCGCCTTTGGAGGCATGAAGATTATAGAAGCAATGAATTGTATTGACTATATTTCCTTTGGTATAGAAAACGAAAATTTAAAGGATTTATATGAAATTGCAAAATGTCAACTAGATAATACAACAAAATTATCTCAATTAATAAAGGAAATAATGACTACGGGAAAAAGCTATGCTGCTGCCTATAAGGAAGCAACTATATCCTTACTCGGTTATATTCCGAAGGATGATACTTTTCTGTCTAATAATATATTAGCTTTAGAATATATAAAGTCCATTATTAAATTAGACTTAAATATTGGAATTATTCCAGTTCGTAGACAGGGTAGTAACTACTTAGAAGAAAATTTACTAGACTTACAATTTAATTCTGCTACATCTATTAGAAAAAATATCTTAAGTGGTAATATTGATTCTATTTTAGACTATGTACCCTATTTATCTAGTAATGAGCTAGATAAATTTTCTAACTTAGCAAACTTAGAAGATTATTATTTATTATTAAAATATTGTATATTGATTTTGAAAAAAGACTTTTCTAATATTAGCGGTTATGAAGAAGGTTTAGACAAATTATTTTTTAAAAATATTTTAAAGGCTAAAAATATTCAAGAGTTTATAGAGCTATCTATAAGTAAAAGATATAAAAAAGGTAGAATTCAAAGATTTATTTTAAACTACCTTTTAAGTATAGATAAAAATCTTATAGACAATAGTATTAATGAACCAGTAAAATATATAAAAGTACTTGGATTAAACAACAAAGGAAAATTAATTCTAAAAGAGATTAAAGAATCATCGACTTTAAATATAGTCACAAAAAACAAAGACTTTAAACTAGAGGATAAATTAAATAGGTCTCTATTTAATCTAGAAGAAACCGCAACGGATTTATATAATATAAATAAAGAATTTTACACAAGAGAATTAAAAAATAAACTATATATAAAAGAGGATTATAAATAATCCTCTTCATCTTTTTGTTTTGTAAGTATAATTGGACCATCTGTAGTAATTGCTAATGTGTGCTCATATTGACAGGATAATCCCCCATCAATAGTTCTAGCAGTCCAATTGTTGTTATCTATTACACTTTTCCATTTTCCCGTATTTATCATTGGTTCAATAGTAATAACCATTCCCTCTTCCAGTCTTATACCTCTACCTGGTTTACCATAATGTGGTACCATTGGATCTTCATGCATTTCTTTTCCTATTCCATGACCTGTAAACTCTCTTACTACAGAATATCCTTTACTTTCAGCATGCTCTTGTATTGCATGACCTATATCCCCTAGTCTATTACCTATAATAGCTTTCTCTATGCCAATATAAAGGCATTCTTTTGTTGTTTTCATTAAGTCAATTACTTTATCACTTGCTTCACCAACATAGTAGCTCCAAGCTGAATCTCCCATAAATCCATCAAACTCTACAACAGTATCAACAGTAATTAAATCTCCTGATTTTAGTATATACTCTGTTGGAAAACCATGGCAAATTTCATCATTTACCGAAGTACAAGTAGCA
Organism: Gallicola sp.; assembly: GCA_012841535.1. Taxonomy (GTDB): domain Bacteria; phylum Bacillota; class Clostridia; order Tissierellales; family Peptoniphilaceae; genus Miniphocaeibacter. The sequence goes on from DUUN01000545.1 coordinate 8,410, forward strand.
TATGGAAAACCATGGTAACCTATTTGAACAGGCTTTCCACCTAATTTTCTTATATGTTTTTCACAAAAATCATTTACATCAAGTGTAGAAATTCCTGGTCTAATATAATCCCTTAAAGCTTCATGCATAGTAGCTACAATATTACCAGCTTTTTTCATTTTTTCAATATCATTTTTACTCTTTATATATATCATTACTTCTCCTAATAAATTCCTGTAAAAAAGCTCCTAGTAAAACTAAGAGCTCTTTTTGTCTTCTTCCTCATCTTCTGTTTTATCTTCACCATAATCTTCTGGAATAACAATACCTACATATTGAATTCTCTTATCTTTAACTTCTTCAATTTTAAAGTTAACTTCATCAATTGTTAGATTGTAAGTTTCTCCATCATTTGGAATAAAGCCCATATTAAATATTAACAGTCCACCTAAAGTGTCATAATCTTCAGTATCTTCATCAAATTTAGAGCCTATTTTTGAATTTAATTCCTTAATGGATATAGAGCCTTTAGCATGGAAGGTAAGTGGATTAATAACCTTAAAATCAGGTTCATCATGATCATACTCATCATCAATATCCCCTACTATTTCCTCAATAAGGTCTTCCATAGTTACTATACCAGAAAATCCACCATATTCATCTATTAAAATAGCCATATGCATTTTGCCTTCCTGTAATTCTAAAAACAAATCGTTAATGTTTTTTCTTTCAGGAACAAAATAAGGTGGTCTAATTATTTTCCTAATATCTATATTTTCAAAGCCGTGTTCAAAAGCTTCTTTTAAAAAGTCTTTAATATATAAGATACCAATTATATTATCGATATCATCTTCATAAATTGGAATTCTACTATATTTTAATTCCATCATCTTACTAGCATAATCATCTATTTCACTATCAACATTTATCATAAATACTTCAGTACGAGCTGTCATAATATCTTCTGCTAGCTTATCGTCAAAACCTATGACACTATCAATCATTTCACGTTCTACAGGATTAATAACTCCTTGTTCCTGACCTACTTCGACTAAAGATTTAATTTCTTCAAGGGTTACTTTTTCTTCAACCCCTTCAGCTTTTTGTCCTAATAATCTTAAAACTCCATTTGTTGTTAGTGATAATAACCAAACAAAAGGTTTCATAAACTTAGCTACTAAATTAACTACAGGTATTGCAAATAACGAAAATTTTAACGAGTTTTGTAAAGCTACTCTTTTTGGTACTAATTCCCCAAAAACCAAGTTAAAGAAAGCTAATATTATAGTTACTAAGGCAAATGAAATATTTTCACCATAAGGCACACCAATATTCGTTAAAAATCTTCCCAAATCTCCTGATAATCCCGTAGCTCCAAATCCTGCTGAAAAGAATCCCGCTAAAGTTATTCCTACCTGTATAGTAGATAAAAATCTAGAAGGTTCTTTTAAAAGATTCAATAAAATTCTTGCTTTTTTATTTCCATCTTCTGCTAAATTTGATATTTTCTTTCTATCCACTGACACCATTGCCATTTCTGACGCTGCAAAAAATGCATTAAGTGTAGTTAATAAAACTAAAATTAGTAATTGTATCGAGACCTCGGGTCCAGTATCTTCCATATATAATTTTCCTCCTAATAATTCTAATAAATTGTATATACTTAAATATAACACAAATTATAAGGAAAAAAAAGAGTTTAGACATTTAATTCCACAATAAAAGTATTTCCTATATCCTTGTAAGGCTCCCATCTTATTTTCCCTTTATGGTTATCTACTATATTTTTAGCTATAGCTAGTCCTAAACCATATCCACCTTCTGAATTTCTCATTCTTGATTCTGATTCTCTAATGAAACGTTCAAAAATTTTATCTGCATTTTTCTTATCAATTATATTGCCAATTGAAGTAATTTTAAAAATTATTTTCTTTTCACTTTTACTTAGCTCAATTTCTATTTCATTTCCCGTATCAGAATATTTACAAGCATTGTCTACTAAAATGATTAAAAGTCTTTTTAACTGTTGTCTATCTCCACAATATATAATATCTTCTTGAAAGTTATCATATTCAATTGTAAGACCTTTTTCGAAGGCAATAGATTCAAAGGTTAATATAACCTCCTCTACAAGTTCAGAAAAATTTACATCTGAATAATGCAAATTGTTTTGCTCAACATCACCTTTTGCTAAATACAACATTTCTTCTACTAAATCCTTCATTCTTATTGCTTCGTCATTTGTATTATTAACCCATTTGTTTTGCTCTTCCGTTAAATTATTATACCTTTTTAGGATTTTCAAATTAGCAAGTATAACAGTTAAAGGGGTTTTTAATTCATGAGAAGCATCTGCAATAAATTGTTTTTGCATATACCAAGCTTTTTCAACAGGCTCTAAGGCCCAAGAAGCTAAATATTTTGCTATAAAGAATATAAAAACAAAGGCTGTAATAAATGCTGTTACTAGCATTTTAGCTATTAAGGCCAAGGTGTTAAGGTCCTCATTTACAACAGTATAGGAAACATAGTTATCTATTTTAAAAAACCTAATTTGATTAATTCCCATTTTTATTGAGCCAGTTTCCGAATTTTGTTTCTCTATTTTTTCCAAAATAGAAATAGTAACTTTTTCATCTGGCAGTAAGTTAGCATCTGTATTTATAGGTTTATAATAGTTTCCTTCCTTTAAATATACAAAAACAAAATTGTTTCTTTCTATTCTCTCTTCAAAGGAATAATCTACTCCCATGGCACTATCTAAAGTAGTACTTTTTAGCCTATTATCAATATCTTGATTTAAAAATCTATAAATAAAAACATAAAAACCTACTAATATAGCTAATAAGACAAAAGAAACAAGTGACATGGTTATAATTATGAACTTCCTTTTTAACTTAACCAGCATATTCAAGTTTATAGCCCAACTTTCTTAATGTAACAATACTTACCTTGCTTTTTATAAACTTTAATTTTTTTCTTAAAAAAGAAATATATACTTCTACATTATTATCCTCGGCATCGGAATCATATCCCCAAATTTTTGATATTAACTCATCTTTAGTAACAACAATATTAACATTACTCATTAATAATTTCATAATTTCAAATTCCTTTGCCGTTAAATTAATAGATTTTTCTGCTGTTGATATATTATAATTGGATAAATCCAATTTTAGATCTTCAAACTCAATATTATTTATATAAACCTGACCTTGTCGTCTAGTTATAGATCTAATTCTAGCTAAGAGTTCTTCTATATCAAAGGGTTTTGTCATATAGTCATCTGCTCCAAAGTCCAAGCCCTCTACCTTATTAGAAATTTCATCTTTGGCAGTTAGCATTAAAATTGGAGTTGAAATCTTTTCCTTTCTTAGTTCTTTAAGAATTGTAAAACCATCAATTCCTGGTAGCATCACATCCAATATAATACAGTCATATATATCTGATAAACCATAATCTAATCCTTCTTCTCCATTATGGACAACATCTACATCATATTTTTCGGATTTTAAAATTTCTGAAATAGCTTCAGATAATCTTACTTCATCCTCTACAATTAGTATTCTCATAAGCCCCACCTCACATATTATACTATCAGATTATACTTAAATTTACCCTAAAAAAAGATGCTAATTACTTAGCATCTTAAAATCTTAATATATTTAAATATTATTTAAATAGAAATCCACCATATTGATAAATTAATGGTGCAAATACCAATGAAACAACTGTCATAAGTTTTATTAATATATTTAATGAAGGTCCTGAAGTATCTTTAAATGGATCTCCTACTGTATCTCCATTTACAGCTGCTTTATGAGCTTCTGAACCCTTTCCACCATGATGTCCTTCTTCAATATACTTTTTAGCATTATCCCATGCACCACCAGCATTTGACATGAATACTGCCATTAAAACACCTGTTACTAATGAACCAGCTAACAATCCACCTAAGGATTCAGGTCCTAATAAAAGTCCAATTAAAACTGGAACTATTACTGCTAATAAACCAGGAACTATCATTTCTTTTAATGCTGCTGTAGTAGATATATCAACACATTTTTTATAATCTGGTTGAGCTTTTCCTTCCATTATTCCAGGTATTTCTTTAAATTGTCTTCTAACTTCAATAATCATATCATTAGCTGCTTTACCAACAGCGTCCATAGTTAAAGCTGAGAATAGGAAAGGTAACATTCCTCCAATAAACATACCTGCAACTACTGTTGGTTCAGAAACGTCTATTGAGTCTAATTTTACAACTTGGTTATATGAAGCGAATAAAGCCAATGCTGTTAATGCAGCTGAACCTATAGCAAATCCCTTACCTATAGCTGCTGTTGTATTTCCAACAGAGTCTAATTTATCAGTAATGTCCCTAACTTCTTCTGGAAGGTTTGCCATTTCTGCAATACCACCGGCATTATCTGAAATAGGACCATAAGCATCTACTGCTATTGTCATACCACAAGTTGACAACATTCCTATAGCTGCAATTGCAATACCATATAAACCTTCAGTTGGGCTTGTTGCGCCACCTGCACCAAGATACGCTCCTATAATACCAATTGCTATAACAATTATAGGTGCTGCTGTTGACATCATTCCAACTGCTAAACCTGAAATAATATTTGTTGCAGTTCCTGTTTCAGATTCTTTAGCAATTTTTTGAACAGGTTTTTTATCAGCAGAAGTATAATATTCAGTAAATTGTGAAATTAAAAGTCCTACTACAATACCTATTGCTACTGCTGTAAATGGTCTAAAACTATCTAAAATGTAATATGATAGTACTGCTGAACCTGCAATTGCTAAAATCGCACTTACAAAAGTACCCATATTTAAAGATTTTTGTGGGTCTTTATCCCCTCTAACAGAGATTACCCCTATTATTGAAGCTAAAACCCCTACTGCCGCAACTCCTAGGGAATAATAAATACCCTTGTCTTGAAAGGCAGCTAATCCTAAAGTTATACCTGACAAAATAGATCCTACATAGGATTCAAATAAGTCAGCACCCATACCTGCAACGTCCCCAACATTATCTCCAACGTTATCAGCTATAACTGCTGGGTTTCTTGGGTCATCTTCAGGTATTCCTGCTTCTACCTTACCTACTAAGTCTGCACCTACGTCAGCTGCTTTAGTATAAATACCTCCACCAACTCTGGCAAATAATGCTATAGCAGAAGCACCAAAACTAAATCCAGTAACTATGTTTGCATCATCAAATATTAAATATGTAAGTGTTATACCTACAATACCTAAACCAACAACACACATTCCCATTACAGCTCCACCGGAAAATGCTATATTTAAAGCTTTCCCCATACCACTTTCCTTTGCTGCATTTGTTGTTCTTACATTTGCCTTAGTAGCTGCCTTCATACCTACTAATCCTGCTAACATTGACAAAATACCACCAAAAATAAAAGCTACTGCAGTTTGCCATGAAAGAGCCAATCCTAAAATAATTGCAACAACTACTAAAAACATTATAATTGCTTTGTTTTGTCTTCCTAGATAGGCCATTGCACCATCTGAAATAAATGAAGATAGTTCTTTCATTCTTTCATTTCCTTCAGGTTCTTTGTTTATTGAGCTCATTTTTACAAAAGCAAAAATTAATGCTAAAACTCCTGAACCTATTGCAATGTACCCAAAA
>DUUN01000152.1 GCA_012841535.1 Gallicola sp.
GTATAGCCCAAATTATGCCAATTTAAAATGCCACTTAATTCAAATTCTTTTTCATTTATGTATTCCAAATCACCCCTCCTTTTTGTTTTTATTATATTTTACTTTATGAATTTAGTTATATTCAAAATTAAATACCCTGTACCTACTAAAATAAGATATGGAATATACTTTGCAAATGTGTCAACTATATCTACTTTACCTTTATGTTTAGCTTTTTCAACTTGGTCTTCTAACTTTCCTACTCTTTTATTTAATATCCTTTGTCCTTCTGTCAACTCTGTAAGGTTCTCATTTATTTTTACGATTGTTTTTTGTTGTTCATCCATTCTGGCATCTTGTCGGTCATTATGTGCCACCACATTTTCTAGCAACTGGGTTTGTAATGCCATATTTTTATCAAGGTTATACATGACTTCCTTTAGGTTATCTGCCTCCTTTACTTTTTCTTCCAGAACCTCATCTTGTTTAAAGAGTGTTTTAATTTGCTCTTCATGTTTATCGCACGGCAATCTTTCCTCCATCCATATCCCTGCTTTCTGTTTATTTATTTGACAATTATGCAAGAATGTTATATTATTATCTTGCAGTACAATAAGAAAAAGACGGTTTCCGTAGTTTTATATAAACTTTCCGTCTCTTTCTTTATTTCTAACCATATGTAATTTTCTTCCAACCCTACAACTCACTGTTTAAGCCATTCCTCTTTCTCAAAAACCCAATAAAATCGTTGTTTTAACTATATGTTAAATTTTTATTAAAATGTGGATTTTAATTAGATGGTTAATTTACTACTCTAAGACGCAATAGAAACCTAATGTCTACTAATTATTCTTCTTCATTCTCAATGTCATAACCTATTTCAACTAATTTTTTTCCTACTTCCTCCTTCAAGTTTGACAAGTTCGGCACTTGATGAAACTTATATGTCCCTGCCAATACTGCTCCAAACCATACTTTTACCAATACACTATTTTCATTAAACACTAACTTCCACCTCCTCCACAATAAGAGTAACAATAGCAATAAGATTAGATAAATTAGGTACTTCATCAATGGTCTTATCTCCCTTCAATACTGCGTTCGCCCATACTTTAGCAACAATACTGTTTTTTGTAAGCATATTACATACCTCCCATAGCAATTAACATTGTTAGCTCCATGATAGCTTCGTTCATGTCTTCTCTAAGTTTGTCGATTTCTTTCTCTTCATTTGATTTTGGTATGTCTGCATATTCATACCAGACTTCATTTGTTTCTTCGTTGTAATAAGCCAGAGCTGATTTACCTGCGATTTGCTCTGGTGCTGGCATAGATTCTATCAGAAACCCTTTTTCTAATAGTTCTTCCTCTGTCTTCCCCAGGCCGTTAACTGAGTCGAATGGTATATTGTGTATATAATTAATCTGTTTAGTGCTGTCTATTTCAATATAAATCATATAAATTCCTCCTATTTTATAATATTATTTTCACACCATAGTCTATACATTTATATGTTCTTATGGAGCTTCCAGAAGTAGCATATATGTATGCATCACCATCTAAGTAAAAGATATAGCGAGGCATCCAGCTTAAATTAGCTTCAGTAGGGAATCTCACCCATTCACATGCTCCTTTGCTATTATATTTATAGAGAGCTGTTGAGTAGTCAGAGATATAGAGAGATTGAGTAGATTCATCGTACGATATATTTGTATAAAAACTATTAGTGGTATAGTCGGTAGGTACAATGGCACTTAGTGTTTTTCCTGTATAGGTTTCTGCTTCTGCGTCATATGTGAATTTCATTAAATTTTGTCCGGCACCATCTCTAGTTTCTAAAAGGTAGAAGCTATATCCATCCTCTAGCAACACTA
>DUUN01000723.1 GCA_012841535.1 Gallicola sp.
AATCTTCATGAATGATATTGGCGTTAGAAATATCTTCAGGCGTGGGATATTGCTCAAAAAGGATATATTGCGCTGTTTTTTCTTCAACCATTTTATTTCTCTCATTTTTTCAACCTCCTTATATTTGACAACCTGCCCAGCGGTATACCGGGCAACGCTTGCGGTTTAATGTCCTTTTTATAGCCGCCGCAACGGCTTAATCCTTCTTTATGATATAATTTGCACCGTTGAAAATAAAATGCGTCTCCCCTGCTAATGGATGATTTCCGCAATAACGGACGGTGTGCGCAAGCTCTCCATTTTCAAAGAATAAATAGTCATTAGCTTCAATGCTCTCAATTATTGGTTCGTCGTTCCTGGCGTAATAATCATATTCAGCTATACCGTTTTTGAAGTCATTCAGTTCTATAATACTTAACATAAATTCCCTATGCGCTTCAATAGCTTTTCTTTTAGCTTTTTCGCTAAGCTCTGAGAATGAATAAAGTTTAATAGTGATCCCTGTGTCTATCATGTTTAAACCTCCTAAAATTAAATTATGCTTTTTTGGGCTGTCGGAGCTTGTGACCGTCTGCCCGGCTGCATTACCGGCGGGTAAATCCCGCCGTCACTCTGCCATATTTAACTTTTCTGTTATGCTTCAATGACTTTTAATATCTCAGTGTTCGTTTCATCGGTTGCTATGTTGTTCCAATTATCTTCCCAGGCCTCTATGCTGTTCATCATTTCGTATAGCACTTCTTCGCCAATGATATAATACAGCATGTTAATGAGTTTTTCCGGGTCGCTTAAATCGATGTAGATTTCGCCAAAATTATCCTTTTCGTATGTCTGTACTTTCTCTATAGCGTCGAATACGCCGTATTCTTCCAGCGCTTTTTTGGCCTGATATGTCCCAATAATATAGTAGTCCGTATTAAAAACTTCGTGGTGCAGGTCGCAATAATACCCGCTGTATCCGTCCCTCAGTGCTTCAATAATAGCCTCCCGTGCTTCTTCCCTCATTTTTTGTTCTTTGTTATTCATTGTTATTCCTCCTTTTTCAATTTCTTTTTAATTGTTTTACACTTACATTCTAGCATGATTGACTGTAAAAGTCAAGTAATAAATTTAACTTTGTATAACTTTCGTAACTTTCGTAACTTTTGTAACTTTTGTAACTTTCGTAACTTTTGAAGAGAATTCCCGTTACTTTACCGGTTCCCCTGGTCCCCCTGGTTCCTGGTCCCCGGTTCCCCTGGTCCCCGGTTCAACATATAAGCAAAAAAAAAAAAAGAGCCTTTTCGGCTCAATTGTACCTTCTTTTTTCTTCCAATTCGTCGATAAAGGCTTTACATTGTTTTATGCTAGTCAGTTGTTGCATGGGACCGAATCCGCTCACTTGATAAACATGGACCGTTTTAGTCTTGTAAAAGTCTCTATTGGGTACCTTATAAGTCTTGTCAGTTGTAATATCCGTTCTAAAGAACTCATAACCTTTGTATCGGTATATTTTACCCATTTTTTCAACCTCCATTTTTAAGACTTTTTAGCTACTTCTAAAATAAGCAGTATCGGTAACAGAATTATAAATAAAATAATAAGCAACATTTTTTCTTTACTCCTCTTCGTATTCGATATAGTTGTAATATAAGGTACTGTTTATATGTTTCTCTAGTTCCTCAATTGTACCAATGTTTAAAAATTCTTCCTTGTCCATTACCCATGATGCGGATCCCTGATTGTCGCGTACTATGATTAGTATTTTATCGTCCTCATTAAATATCGTTAAGAAGTAATCACCATATGGGACATCGTCTAAAACTTCGTATAAGTCATACTCTACTATATTCTTTTTCAGTTCCTTTATATCCATGTTTTCATCTCCTTTATTGAATGTAAAATTTTACAATACGTTGAGCTGATTAAGATATGGTCCCTTGTTCTTTTTTTGTCGTTCGGATTGTCGTTCATGTACTTGTTATAGTCGTTCACTTCCTCCCTGTATAGGTTGTTGATCAAGTCGTAAATGTTATTATAGGTTGTTTTTTTCATTGTTTAACACTCCCTTCCTTTTAATATTCTTTTACAATTACATTATACCAGATTAACCGCAAATGTCAAGAAATAAATTAAGATTTAGTGTAAATATTTTATATTTTATACCCTACCCGGGGGGAACATACGTTCGCACCCGGGGGTGCGT
>DUUN01000335.1 GCA_012841535.1 Gallicola sp.
ACAACCGTATATTAGCAGCCAAGAAATTAGGGATGGAAGAAGTCCCTTGTATAGTAGCTGAAGATTTAACTAAAAATCAAATAAAAGCATTTAGAATAGCTGATAACAAGACATCAGAATTTGCAGAATGGGATATGGAATTATTAGAACTAGAATTAGAAGAACTAGAAGATATGTTCACAGGTTTTAGTGAAGAAGAAAAGGAAGTAATATTCAATGCTAGTGATGTAGATATAGACAGTTTCTTTGAAGATGCAGAAGAAACCAACAAAGAAAAGGAGGAGGAAGAAATACAATGCCCTCACTGCGGCATGTATTTCAAACCTTAGATGAAGCTTTATTTAGCAGGAATAGATGGGTATATGAATATAATTTTTGAAGAAAAGCCAAAATACGTACTATATAGTTATATATAGAAATAATGACTGCCTAAGATATGTAAAAAGCAAACATTGCAAAGACTTCATGCTAGATAGCGGTGCGTTTACATTTATGAATACAGGAAAAAAAGTAAACTTCAAAGAGTATGCAGAGCAATACGCAAAGTATGTAAAAGAAAACAATATAGCAAATTACATCGAACTAGATCTATACAATATAATAGGCATTGAAGAAACTGAAGAATTAAGAAAAATATTAATAAACATAACAGGGAGAAAACCAATCCCTGTATTTCATAGAAGTTGTGGAAAAGAATACTTCCACAAACTAATAAACGAGTTCGAATATATAGCGATAGGCGGGATAGCGGCAAAAAACATAAAAAGAAGCGAGTATAAATATTTCGACTATTTTATAAATGAGGCACACAAGAAGAATGTAAAAATTCATGCGCTAGGACTAACGAGTCTAAAAACAATAAAGCGTTATAAATTCGATAGCGTCGATAGCACAACATGGATCGGAGGAAGATTTGGTGATGTTTATTATTATGAAAATGGCAATATTAAAGCATACAGGAAGAAAAACAGTAGACTTAAATCATCAACTGAAGCAAATAAGTTTTCCTTAAACCAGTGGATAAAATTTCAAAAATATGCAGATAGGTATCTATAGGAGGAATTAGATATGAATGTTTTTATAGGCTGCGTAAAAAGCAAAAAAACTAAGCCATGTAAAGCTTCAGAGTTATATATATCTAGTCTATTTAAATACTCATTTAGGTATGCCTTATCCTTAACAAATAGGGATAAAATATTTATATTATCAGCTAAGTACGGTTTGGTAAAACCAGATGATATAATACAACCTTATGAATTAACCTTGAATAGCATGAATAAAAGACAGCGACAAGAATGGGCTTATAAAGTGTATAAACAATTAGTGCAAGAAGGGATAGACTTTAATGAAGAAGCTATTTTTTTATGTGGGAAGAAGTACAGGGAATTTATAATCACAAAGTTTACTAATGCAAAGGCTCCATTAAAAAACTTAGGTTTAGGAGAACAATTAAGATTTTATAAGGAGGCTTTAAATGAAAGAACTTTTAAATAAAAAATTCAGCATATTACAAATGTTTTTAACTACTTTTTTTGTAGTGATATTAATAATAAGTAATATAATAGCTAATAAACAAGTACAATTACCGTTTGGAGTAACGATGCCAGCAGCTATAATATTATTTCCGATAACTTACATTTTATCAGATTTATTTTCAGAAGTTTATGGATATAAATGGAGTCGACTAACAAATAATCTAGGTTTAATAATGAATTTATTTGTAGTAATGGTATTTATGATTGCTATATCTATGCCAGCCCCAAGTCATTTTGAATTACAAACAGAATTTTCAAAAGTATTAGGAACAACTCCTAGAATATTATTTGCTTCTACAATGGGTTTATATATTGGAGATCTATTAAATGATATTACCTTTGAAATGATGAAGAAAAAACATATAAATTCTCATAAAAGATTTAAAAGGAGAGCAATTATATCAAGTTTAATAGGACAATTTGGAGATAGTTTGGTATTTATACCCATTGCTTTTTATGGATTAATGCCTTTTAAAGTAATGCTTAATACGATTATAATGCAGCCAATAATAAAAGTAGCCTATGAAATTCTTATTTTACCTATCACAAATAGTCTAGTATTAAAACTATCAGATTATGAGAAAAGCTTAAAATAGAATATATATAGAAAAGAGGTGGTGATATGAAGTGAGTAAAAAGAGGGGGCCGGGCAAATATCATAATTGGATAACAGAGGAAGGCTTATTAAAAATAGAAGGGTGGGCAAGAGATGGGCTTACAGACGAACAAATATCCCACAACATAGGCATACATCCTTCTACTTTGTATGAGTGGCAAAAGAAATATCCCAAGATAACCGAGGCCCTAAAAAAGGGAAAAGAAGTAATTGATAGGCAAGTTGAAAATGCCTTGCTAAAAAGAGCT
>DUUN01000798.1 GCA_012841535.1 Gallicola sp.
AATATTTTCAATTATTATAATAGCTTGTCTTTATATTAAATTGAATTTTAAGGAACAGACAATTGAAGAAATTATTTATTATCTTGTTAATGATGCCGGACAAGCTTCTACAGATGTTTTTATTACTGCAATTATTAAATCTATAATTCCCTTTATTATATTGATTTTTGGATTATTGTTTTTAAAAAATAAATTATTTAAAAATAAGGAAATAATTTTTACTACTATATTATTTTTATTAACTCTAGTTGTTTTTATAGTTAGCTTAAGAGTCGATGTCTTTATAAAAAACAATCTACAATCTTCAAGTTTTATAGAAGAAAACTATGTTGATGGTAGAGAGGTTAATATTAAGTTTCCTGAAAAGAAACGAAATCTAATAATAATATTTGCTGAAAGCTTTGAAAATTCATTAATTAATAAGGAATTAGGCGGAGGCTGGGACTATTCTATTATGCCTGAAATGGAAGAATTAGCTTTGAATAATTTGAACTTTTCCAATAATGATAAAATTGGTGGCTTTTACCATACTAATGGCTCTACTTGGACAGTTTCTGGCTTAGTTGCAATAACCTCCGGTATTAATATGAAGATAAACATGGCAAATGCGTATTTTTCAAATAATTTTATGTCCGGAGCCTGCTCCCTTGGGGATATTTTAAAAGAAAACGGCTATAATTTAAAAATTTGCATGGGCTCTGCTGCAGAATTTGGTGGAAAGGATAATTATTTTCTAAGTCATGGTGGCTATGATATTTTCGACTATAACTATGCCGTAGAAAATGGTTATATGAAAGCCGAGGACAAGGTTTGGTGGGGCTTTGATGATTCCGACCTTTTTAAATGGTCAAAGGAAGAAACCCTAAAACTATCAGAAGAAAATAAACCCTTTAATTTAATAATTGAAACTGCAAACACCCATTTTGAAAATGGCTATTTAGAGGAAAATGCTCCAAATAATTTTAATAGTCAATATGAAAATGTTCATTCCTACTCATCTACACAAATTAATGATTATATTAACTGGGTAAAAGAACAGGATTTCTACGAAGATACAACAATAGTAGTTCTAGGTGATCATTTAGGAATGCAAACGGATTTTTATGAAAGTAATATGACTCCCGGCTATGACAGAACAGTATACAATGTTTTTATAAACCCTGCTGTTAACACTAGTAATAATAAAAATAGAACTATAACTTCCTTCGATATGTATCCTACTATTTTAGCAAGTATTGGAGCTGAAATTGAAGGAGACCAATTAGGCTTAGGAGTTAATTTGTTTTCAAAGAAAAAAACCCTATCAGAAAAACACGGTTATGACTATGTTAATAATGAAGTAGGAAAAAACTCCAATTTTTTCAATCATTATATACTTGGTGAAGATTATTTAGATGTAATAAGAATTGGAAAATAGATTTTTAGCCTATTTTTTAAAATAGGGTATAATAATAGTTATGGCAATTATTCAATATTAATTTTACTAAGGTTACTATGTAAGGAGATTTAATGAGCAAAAAAAAATTTGATGAAAACAAAACCAATAAAGAAGAAAGAATTGATAAACGTAAAACCCTCATTTTTAAAATAGTCTTTACCTTATTGGCAGTTTCTGTTGTTTTTTCCATTTATAATTTAATAAATGCACCATCTGGTGTTTCCAATAAAGAATATGAACTTGTAAAAAGTGACTATGTTTTAATGATTTTACAATGTATAGTAGGTATGATAGTAATTTTTCTACCTTCCCAGGTTGAAAGAAAATTCGGTATTGATATACCTGACACAATGGAAATAATTTATTTTATTTTTCTATTTTGTGCTATTTATTTAGGTGAGGTAAAAAACTTTTACTATAAAATACCCTACTGGGATACAATTTTACATGCCTTTAGTGCAATGATGCTTGGTGCTTTAGGATTTATACTAGTTGATTTCTTTAATAAAAAAGCCATTAAAGGTACCCATTTAAGTCCATTTTTTGTTTCTTTATTTGCATTTTGTTTTGCAATGACCTGTGGTACTGTATGGGAAATTTACGAATACTTAGCAGATAGTATACTAGGTACTAATATGCAAAAGTTTATTACTGCCGAAGGTGTCATTTTAACAGGACATGCTGCTTTAGGGGACACAATGAAGGACATAATCGTTGATTTTATTGGTGCTTTTATAATAGTCACTTTAGGATATGTCCATTTAAGAAGAGCAGAGAAAAAAGAGTCTTTAAAAGAAGATAAAAACTTAGAGAGAATTGTTTAAAAAAACCTTTAAATCCGATGGATTTAAAGGTTTTTTCTCTTAATTGCCAATTAATATAATAAATTTCCTTTAAAATTTACTATCATCTATGCTATTAAGTCTTTCCCTTAATGGTTTTATTGTTTCTTCAATTACCCCATCATTAAAAGGATTTTTTAAATTTGCTAATTCCAGTAACTCTAAAAATGATTTACTACCACCGGCATCACAAAGTCTTAAATAATCCTCCCAAGCTTTTTCCCTATTTTCGTTGAATTTATTAAAGAATTGGAAAGCACAAACTTGAGCTAGCGTATAGTCTATATAATAGAAAGGTCTTTCAAATATATGACCTTGTCTATACCAGAAGCCTCCTCTTTCCAAAAATTCACTTTCTGAATAATCCTTAAAAGGCATATATTTCTTTTCTATTTCCCTCCATTTAGCCTTTCTTTCAGCAGGACTAGCTTCAGGGTTTCCATAAACAAAATGTTGGAATTCATCTACTGCTACACCATATGGTAAAAATTCCAAGGTTCCTGCTAAATGACTAAATTTATATTTTTCTGTATCTTCTTTGAAGAATAATTCCATCCATGGATAGGTTATAAACTCCATACTCATAGAATGAATTTCAGCTGCCTCATATGTTGGAAAACTATAAGCCGGAATACCTAAGTCCCTACTTCTATAAGTTTGAAAAGCATGACCTGCCTCATGAGTTAGTACATCAACATCTCCACTTGTTCCGTTAAAGTTGGAAAATATGAAAGGTGATTTATAATCATTTATAAACGTACAATAGCCTCCACTCATTTTCCCTTCTTTACTTACTAGGTCTAACAATTCCCTGTCTAACATAAAATTAAAAAACTCTTTAGTTTCAGGTGATAACTCGGAGTACATCTTCCTTCCGTTTTCTATAATCCAGTCCGGATCTCCTTGTGGTTTAGGATTTCCTGAAAGGAATTTAAAACCCTCATCATAATTTTTTAAAGAATAAAGACCAAGTCTTTTTCTTTGTCTTTCCTTAATGTCCACTACAAGTGAAACTACAGTTTCATATATTTGCTTTCTGTAATTTTTCACTTCCTCTGGTCCATAGTCAGAACGGTTCATTCTTTTATAACCAAGTTCAATATAATTATTATAGCCTAGTTTTTTAGCCATTTTAGTTCTAATTTTCACTAGTCTATCATAAATATCGTCAAATTTATCTTCATTTTCTTCAAAGAAATTCAAAAATGCATTTTCTGCACTCTTTCTCATTTCCCTGTCCTTAGAAGTTCTAAAAGGTAACATTTGAGCTAAATTCCTTTTTTCACCTTCAAATTCAATTTCTGCTGAAGCAATTAATTTAGAATACTCGTTTACGGTTTTATTCTCTTCTATTAAATCCTCTATTATTTCTTCTGAAAATACTTCTAAACTCATATCCGTTAAGGTAAATAATTGCTTACCCCATTTTTCTTCAAGTTCAGGTCTAAATTTAGACTTAACTACAGCCTTATCGAATTTATTTATAACCTTATCAAATTTAGGGCTATTTTCATCGAAGAATTCCCTTTCTTTTTCATAGAATTCATCTTTAGTATTAATACTATAACGTATATGCATTAAAGTTCCCATAGTACTAACATTAGACATAATCTTCATAATATTTTCAAAATACTCTGACTGTTCTTCAAAAGTAGAAGCGTTTTCAAACTTATCAATTAAAATATTCATTTCCTCTTCTAATTTTTCAAAATCCGGTCTTATATATTCATAATCTTTAAATTTTAGCATAAGTACCTCCATTAATATTTATTATCACAAAATATATTTTACTACACTTTAGCTATTATATAAAGATTAATTTATATTTATCATAATTATATCAATTTAGTTTAGCGATTTTATTAGTTCAAGTAATTTTCTTTAATTTTTTCCACAGAAAAACCACCTAATTTTTAATTAGATGGTTTTATTTTTTGCTTATAGATTAACAGCTTCTTCAATTAATTTTACACAATTGTCAATTCCTAATTCTCCACTATTTAATGTCATAGTAAAGTTTTCAACATCGCCCCATTCTCTATCGGTATAAAATTTATAGTAGACCCTTCTTCTTTTGTCCTTGTCCTTAAGTCTTTTTTCTAAACTTACTTCCCTATCTCCATATTTTTCCCTTACTCTTCTTTTCCGTTTTTTAAGATCAGCGTGAACAAAAACATGAATAGTGTCTTCCCTATCCCTTAGAATATAATCTGAGCAACGTCCAACTATTACAGCATTTTCTCCTGAGTCTGCTATTTCTTTAATTATTTTTGTTTGTGCTTCCCAAATATAATCATCTACAGACATTCCTCTATGGTCCCTTGCTAAAAGACCTATATTAAATAATCCTCTGTATGTATCTTTTTCCTCTGTTTCTTCAATAAATTCTTGACTAAATCCCGATTCTTCTGCAATTTTTTCTATGATTTCCCTATCATAGTATTTATAATTTAACTTTTCAGCTAACTCTTTTCCTACAGTTCTTCCACCACTACCAAACTGTCTACTAATAGTTATAATTCTCTTAGTCATTTTCCCACCTCATCTTAATAAAATATTTATAATAATTCCTTCATTGTTACAATATTTTTCGGTATTGCAGCCCTTGCTGTTTTCTTTGGATTAACTATTTGAGATATTTTTAAATCCATTACAAGACTTGCCAATACATAACTTTCTGCCCAGGAAATCTTCAAAGCATCTTTCATTAAATCAACTGCAGTACTAGCAGCCTCCTTTGTAGCCTCATCTAAACTTTCTCCGGAAGCAATTATTTCTATTCTGTCATTTAATTCTACAATAGGCCATTTTAATTTTCTCTTTGTCTTTATTACTTCGACTTCCAGTTCAATTTCACCGGAAATTTCAAGTCCTGTAAAACAAAGTTCACCATCCCCCATAACAGCATGTAAGTCCCCTAAGGCTAACATTGCTCCTTCTTGCTGCACTTGGAAATATAAGGAGCTACCCTTCCTTATAACAGTACTGTCCATATTTCCGCCATGTTTCCAAGGAGTATGGGTTCCCCATTTTCCATCTTCAACAGCTGGAGCAAGACCTATAACACCAATCATTGGACTAATTGGAATTTTCTTACCTAAATAATTTGCATAGCCATCTTTAACTTCAATTACCCTTACAATTGCTTCCTTAGATTCTTCTGCCAGACCACCGGCATTTGGAATTGCTGCTGCAACACCCTTGTCCTTTATTTCTATATTAATAATATTAACCTTTAAAATATCTCCCGGCATTGCATTTTCAATATAAATAGGACCTGTAGCAGGATTTACAATGTCCATGTCTATTTCCATTAAAACCTGCTCCTCCGATTTTATTTGTTCATGAAAGCAATCACATGTTTCTACAATAAATTTTTCCTTTGGTTTAACCCTATATTCTTCCTTCATACCATATTCGAAATTGTAGATAACATTTTCCTTACTAAACCTATTCATAGTTTAAAAGTCCCCTTTCATCCTTAAAATTTATACTATACTAATTCAATACCCTAATTTTACTATTTATAAAAGATTATTGGTTTTCATCTTCAATATTTAAAAATATTTTTTAAAATTCTTTTGTAGCTTTATTTCCTTAAATCCTTTTTTCATATAAAAATTATGAGCTTGCTCTCTTTTTTCTCTAGTAACAAGTCTTAGTCCCTTTGATGATTCATCCCTAGCCCATTTTTCTATACTGTCTATTAACATTCCACCTATTCCCATATTTTGAAATCTTTTGCTACAACTAAAGCCATTATGTCTTTTAAGGAATCCTGGTATAGACTTTCATAATCATGGGCTTCTATATAGCCAACTACTTCATCTTTATAAACTGCAACTAAAACTCTATAGTTATTATTACTTAATATTTTTTCTAATTTTTTCTTTGTTTTCTCTAAAGGATAATCATAACCTAGACTGTATTTATTTAATTTATATATGAAATCTGCATCATCTATATGACCTTGCCTTATAGTAATCTCCATAACCTCTCCAAAACCCCTCTATTAATCTCCCAACTCTTTTCTAAAATTCTCTTGTTTTTTTATTTTTTTATAGCCACATTTTCTATAAAACTTATGGGCATCTTCCCGTTCTTCGCCTGAAGCTAATCTAATATAGGAAACCTTTTCATCCCTTGCCCATTTTTCCACTGCTTCCATTAAATCTCTACCTATTCCTATTTTTTGGTATTTCTTTGAAACAGCAATTCCTAAAATATTTTTCATAGGTTTAGAATATATACACTGATAATTACTAGCATGTACATAGCCAATAACATTTCCGTCAATTTCTGCAACAAAAATCTTGTCTGACTTACTTTTATTAATCTTCTTTAAATTTTCTACCGTTTCTTCCAAAGGATAATCATATTTCATTTCACTTTTGTTTAGCTGGTAAATAGCTTCACTATCACCAATTTTAAATTCTCTTATAATTAACATAAGCACTCCTTTAAAATAACTGATTTTTATTACCTTATCCGACCTGTTTATTTAATTATTACATATCATATTATCATATAAGTACCCTATTAAATTAATTTGTTTCAAAAAAAGGAAATCCATATTTCTTAATAGGGATTTCCTTTATCTTATAAAATATTTAATATTTTACATATTTTTTTAAAGCTTAGCTTATACAAAACATAAATTATAGCAGACATTACTATAACTACTCCCATACTAATTCCAAATCCAATAAATTCCTGTTCTGTAAATTGTCCATCATTTGAGTATAGAATCATAGTATAAAAAGCTACTATTACAATAGTTCCAATTAAAGTTGGAGATAAGAATATTTTAGATATTTGGGACTTCATAGATTTCTGAAGGTAGTTATTATTTGCCCCAATACGTTTTAAATCCTCATAGACCCTTTTGCTATTTAAGCCGGTGGTTAAGCTTCTTACATATAAAATTACTATTACTGCAGAAAAACAAATTATAGCAATAAATACAAATAAGAGTAAAAAAACTGCATATTGTTTTAGAAAATCCATCTTGTTCATTATTCCAAAATTTGGCATATATTTCCAACTACTTCTAAAATCAGATGAATCCTTTAACCTATAATCAACCTTATATGAATCCGTATCATATTCTTTCCCTTCTTTTT
This sequence comes from Gallicola sp., assembly GCA_012841535.1. Lineage (GTDB taxonomy): Bacteria > Bacillota > Clostridia > Tissierellales > Peptoniphilaceae > Miniphocaeibacter. Next base: position 7,404 of record DUUN01000798.1, read on the forward strand.
CGGCAACTATTTTTGAAACAGGGTCCCAATATAAAAATTGTTCCACTTTAGAATCGGAATGTTCTACTATTTCATCAAATAGTAAATTCGCAAAGTCATAGCTTGCCTCTGGATTTTTTACATTGAAAAAAACTATTTTTTCCAGCCATTCCGGTGTTAAACCCCTTGTGATTTTTCCATAGTCTTCCTTTGATAAGATTCTATATCCAAATAAGGAATTATTTCTAAGTTTTAGTTTTGATGGTCTAACCTTCATTTCATCACCTGTAACAATATTTGTTATTAGGGAAAGATCCTCACTGCTTCTAAAATCACTGCTTCCATCATTACTTAAGATAGTTATAACTTCACCAGGTTTAATAGTAATATTTTCTCCTGTTAGTCTATTATAGGCCTCTTCCGATAAAAACCTACCACTTGTTAATAGGGTTTTATATTCAAAGGTTATTTTCCTATTGTCCTCTAGTCTTTCTAACTCACCATCTACACCTAATATAGCCATAGGCTCTGTCCTATACTCTGTAATTTCTACATCCTCTTCTTGGGCTAAAGCAAAAATATCATCTTTACCTATCATTTTTTGGTCTTGTCTATAATTAAAGGAATAATCCACCTTACTTTCCTTAAATACATTTTCTGATGCTGAAAACATTAAGGGAGTATAGAAGGATGCAAAATAACCTCCTGCTATTAGTAGGCTTATAACTATCATATTTCTTACAGTTTGACGACCTTCAAATTTCATCATACTGGTACTTATTATATTTTTATATTTATTTTTTCTACCTCCCCATCCCTTAACAACAGTATGAAGCATTATCATGTACAGTCCTATTAAGGCCGGTAAATAAAAAATACCTGAAAGCCAATCCGGTGGAAAATAAGAAAACTTTTCTATAATAAACCCCGAGGAGGAGTATCCTAAAAAACCTCCTATAAGCATTAAAAGTATTCCAACAAAACCATACCAACTTGGAACATCTTTAATAGGTTCAGATTTTTTAGATTCCTGAACTATATCTATTATATTTGTTCTATTTATAAACTGTTTCATTCGAATAAATGACAGTACTGTAATTACTAGTATAAATAAAGCCGATAAGGCTATTGCCTTATATGAAATATTTAATACCATGTCAGGTGTGTCTACAATGAAAATTCTAAATAATTTCCAAATTCCAAGGGCAAATACCACTCCTAATCCTATGCCTATAAAAGAAACTATTAAGACAAGTGTTAAAATATCCCTAATTAAAAAATATTCAATCTTTTTCTTAGAAGTACCTAAGGCCATAAGGACTCCCACTTCCCTGGATTTATAGCGTAAAAATAAACCTATAGCATAATTTACAAATACAATACATCCAATTACAGCAATTGTAAAAATCATCATCATCTGTTTTCTTGAATCTCCACCTGGTGGAAGAATTCTTTGTACCGTTCTTGAGTTCATAATAGTTAAGTAGGAAGTTATTAAAAGTACAGATAATAAAATACTTCCTAACATAAAATAATATTTATTTTTGTTCTTACTTCTTAATTTTTTATTTATCCTTTTAAAATCCATCATTTTAATTCTCCTCACTTAGAAGTTGGATTGAATCTAAAAGTTCTTTTTGGAAAATTCTTCTTTCTTCATTTTTTCTTTCCTTTATATCCCAAACTAAACCGTCCTTTAAAATTACAACCTTATCACAATGGGAAGCAGCTAAGGAATCGTGGGTTACCATTAAAATCGTTGCACCTAGAGAATTTTTAGCCTCTATAAAGGACTTTATTACTGCCCTTGAACTTTTAGAGTCCAAATTTCCTGTTGGCTCATCGGCTAAAATAATCTTAGGATTATTAATTAAGGCTCTGGCAACTGCTGTTCTTTGTTTTTCACCACCGGATATTTCTGCAGGGTATTTATTTTTTATATGGGAAATACCAAATATTTCACATAGATTATCTGCCATTTCCTCCATACTGGAATCTACTCTTTCGCCTATAATTCGTGGAAGCATAATATTCTCCCTTATTGTTAGTCCATCAAGTAGCATAAAGTCCTGAAATACAAACCCTAAATCCCTATTTCTTATTTCTGCTAGATCTTCATTCCTTAATTTTGAAATATCCCTTTCCCCTAGTAATATTTCTCCACTATCAATAGGAATATAGGCTGAAATACAATTTAAAAGTGTCGTTTTTCCCGAACCGGATGCACCCATTACACCAACAAATTCTCCCTCGTCAACCTCCATGGTAATTCCCTTTAGTACCTCATATCTTTCATTTCCTACTTGAAATGATTTATGTAAATTATTAATTTTTAACATAATAGTCCTCCTCTTTATGAGAAGTCTAACATTTTTATATTATATTTTTTTATCCCTATGTAAGTTTTAACCTAATTTTAGTTATTTATTAGTTATATATAATTAATAGTGTAAAATTGACAGTTTTTATGTAATATTTGGTTTTGAAAGAAAATACCTCCATGATACAATAAAACAATAAAGGAGGTAGTTATGCTTCGTATAGCTATTTGTGATGATGAAAAAAAAGCAAGGTTTTCTTTATACACCGGACTTGAAAGAGTTTTAGAAAATATGGAAATAGAATATGTAATTTACGAATTTCCCAGTGGGGGAAAATTAATAAATTGGTATGAAAAACATAGTGATGAAGTGGATTTAGTATTTTTAGATATTGAAATGCCGGGGCCGGATGGTATGGAAGTAGCTAAGAAACTCCGTAAGAAAAGTAGTATTCTTCAAATAGTCTTTATTACCAGCTACCCCGACTATGTTTTTGACGGCTACCTAGTAGATGCAAGGGGGTATTTATTAAAACCCGTTAGGGAAAAAGATTTAATCAATATTATAAATAGGACTTTGGCTAAAATACTCCAAAATGAAAATGATGTTTTTACCTTTAAAAATATGAAGGGTATATTTAGAATTCCTAAAATTGATATCTTATATTTTCAGTCTGAAGGAAGAAAAATAAATTGTATTACAAGGGACAAGACTTATATATTTTATGAAAAATTAAACAATATTGAAAAATCAATTGGACCTGTATTTTTAAGAATACATCAAAGTTATTTAATAAATTCAAAATACGTTGACCAAGCCAGGGCTGAATCTCTTGTAGTAAATGGCAAGGAACTTCCTATTAGTAGGCAATACAGAAAGACCGCCTTGTTAGAACTTGGCCGTAATTTACTTAATTGAGGTATTATATGAAATTATTCTTAAATCTTCTTCTACCAATTATTAACTATACTGTACTGGGACTAGCTACCTATTTTCTTGTACAAAGCTCCCTTAAAATTTTAAAACCTGTAAAGAATAAAATATTAAAAATAATACCCTATGTACTTTTCTTCAACTCCTTAGGAATACAATCATGGATAGGAGATGAAAACCCCTTTATAATTTTACCCTTTTATATACTGGTATTTTTAATTTGCTACAAGGGGGATTTTCTTCCTAAACTGGTTACAGCCTTGCTTTTCTATATTTTAATCACCCCTATTAATATGCTTATAGACACTATTTTCTCCCGCTACCTTAATGATTATTTTATTGGAGCTTTTTTATATAGTCAATTTATTTTATCTATCAAGGCTACGGTTTTTATAATAATTAGCTTGGTCTTATATAGATTTATTAAAGATAAAAATATTAAATTACCAAAAAATTTATGGTACCTACTTTTTGGCCTATTAATTGGACCATTTTTTGTTATAGTCGGTTTTACAAGATTTGGGGTTGGTGATTTGTTATACCCTTCATCATCTTTAAAATCCCATTTATTTAATGAAGAAAGCTATAGTATTATAGAATTTATTACTTTAAGATTATCCTTTATTATAATCCCCTTTGTAATAATTTCTGCTATTTCAATTTTCATTGCCATGATAATTCTTTCAAAACAGGAGGAATTAAAGGAAATGGAAAACATAAATAATATGAAGGAACTCTACTACGAAGGAATCAAAAACGAACAAAAATCAATTAGACTTATAAAACACGACATGAACAATTATTTACTTACTATGGAAAATATGTTGGAAAATAACAAGGTTGAAGAAACTAAAGAATTTTTAAAGAGTCTAACTTCTTCCAGTAGTTTTAATAAAACAAGACAAATTACAAGAAATGAAGTAATTAACGCTATTCTTGACATTAAAATCAATACAATGGAAGATTATAATATAGAGTTCGATTATGAAATTTCAACATCGGAAAGTATAGAAATTTCTGACATAGATTTATCTGCCTTGCTAGGTAACGCTTTAGATAATGCCATAGAAGCTACTGTAAAAGCCCTGGATAAAAAAATAGTATTTCGTTTAAAAGTTGAAAAAGGACTTTTTATGTTAAAAATAGAAAATCCCATAGGTGAAAAACCAATAGTAAAGGAAAATTCCTTCCTATCTACAAAAAGAAATAGTTCTAACCATGGCTTCGGTCTTACAAGCATAAGGGAAATTGTTTCAAAATATAAGGGAAATATGGATATTAATATGGAAAACAACAAGTTCATACTAGTTATAATAATTCCTTTAAACAGTTAAGGTAGCTATAGTGCTACCTTAATTTACTTTATTCTTATATTTTTCAAAAACCACTTCTATCCTACTAAAAGGTAGTGGAATAGAATAATTATCCCAACGCTTTTTAAGGTTTATTGATGGTGAATTTGTAAAGCTTACAAAATAAATATCAGAATTAGCCTTTTTAGCTAGGTAAGGCAATAATTCTTTTGGCTTATGCCTTGGTCCTAAAGGCCCATCCATTGCTAAGGCAAAAATCCGGTCCTTTTGACTGGAGGTCTTAATTAAGAGCCTTAAATTCTTTCTTGCTCCTAAGCCATCTTCTGTCCGTATGGAATTAGCCCGGCATTTATCTAATATATAGGAAATAATATCCCCCCTCCAGTCAGCAGTTATTACTACATCTACCGGTGGTAGCTGCTGATTTAAATGCATAAGTAAAATCATCATCAGGGAGCTGTCCCCATGCCAATAACCAAGCATTTCAAGTTCTTTAAGTAAATGTATATTTCTAATTTCATATTTTATTGTTTTGTTAACCAGCCACAAATATCCATAAAATATTCTACTAAGTATATAACCTACTAACTTTTCTTTTTTACTCCTATTTGTTTCTTTAACATTATTATGGCACAACATATTTTACTTTCCCTTGTATTAACTGTAAATAGTTTTCTTCTGTTAATTTAGCAATTGACTCTGCTGTATATTCTTTAGCAGTATTATATGCACCGATTTTTAAGCTCTTAAATAAATAGGAATTTTCCATAATTTCTTCAATAGGCTTAATCCATAATTCTTCATTTAATTCTGTTTTAAAGCCATTTTCCCCATTAACAACTACATCATTAACACCACTACCGGAAACTGCAACTACTGGTAACCCTGCAGCCATAGCTTCTAAAAGTACTATACCTTGAGTTTCCGATTGGGAACTAAAGAGAAACAAATCACAAGCATTATAATAATGAACCAGTTTTTCGTGTTCTATATTTCCTAAAAAATGTACATTTTCTTCCAGTCCCAGTTTTTTACTTAATAAGCTAAGGGATTTTCTTTCTGCACCATCTCCAATAATTATCATTTTAAATGATTTTCCCCATCTTTCTTTTAAAGTTTTTAAGGCTTTTAACATAAAGGGAAAATTCTTTTCCCTTCCTAATCTACTAACGCAACAAAATAAATTTGGACTATTGAATTTTTTTCTTATTTCTTCTGTTTTTTCCTTATCCCTTATAAAATCATTTTCCGATAAACCTGTAGGAACAACAGTTATAGGTGTGTTTATTCTATTTTGAATCATTATTTTTTTAATTTCCGGTGTTGGAGCAAAAATCAAATTACATTTATTTGAAAATGACCTTGTATATTTAGAAACAATTTGTTCAGCGACTTTATATATTTTAGTTTCATCTTTATTTTTATTTAATAGACTAGGCATTACATAATGCATATATTCTTCATACCTTGTATGATAGGTGTAAATTAATGGAATTTCATATTTTTTAGAATAGGACAGGGCAATATTTCCCATTAGCATTGGATGATGACTGTGTATAATGTCATAATTTCTTTTTTGGAATTGTTTTCTAATATCCCTATCGAACATATTAGGAACTACAATATCGCCATCAAGTTTTTTATTTAGACTTTTAAATCTATATACCCCTTCTTCATTTTTTTGTTCCTCATAGGTCGGTGCAAAAACATCTACAATATGCCCTCTCTTTCTAAGTCCATTTACTAGTCTTTCAATAGAAACAGGTACTCCACCAATATATGGTTTATAGTTATTTGTAAACATTGCAATTTTCATTTAACTCCCCCTAAAACTTTGCAAGCCAATTTAAAGCTGCTGAGCCAAAAATGTAGCCTGCTCCAACAAATACTAAATTCCAAATTGTAATACCAATAGTTGAATAAAAACTATATTTATAAAAGTCCATTTTTATAACACCGGCCGGAATAGAAATAATAGTACGTACAACCGGAAGTAATTTTGCAATAAATAGTCCTAAATACCCTTTATTAGTTAATTGGTCAATGGCTTTGTCCAAGGCAACACCTTGTTTAGTAAATTTATTTCTAAACCAATTTAATAAAGGGGTGCCAATATAAAACCCTAAAAAATAAAGTATCCAACTGCCTATTAGTCCGGCAATTACAGATATGACCATAACAAGTAAAAAGGATTTATTAAATTGATAGGCCCATATTCCGGATAAGGGCATTATTATTCCTGCAGGAAATCCGGGTAAATTCATATATTCCAACAAGACAACTACAAACAAGGCCAATAAACCGTAATTTTCTAAATAAAATTCTATTGTTTCAAAGTTCATAAGCTACTTCCCCTTATATTTTCAATTCCATTTAACTATCTTCTTATATCTACAATATCAATATATTTTTACAATTCTCTTAAAAATATATTAAAAATCTCTTAAGATATTTTAAATATACAATTAAAATTACAAGAATTTATCAGTTTTACTACTTCCTACTCTACTAAAAGGCTTGGCCTAATCTTCTATTTGTATCTTATCCCAATTTAAAAACCTTAGCTTAAGCCTATGTAATATTTAACAATATTTCTGTAATATTTAGATTAAATACTTTATTTATGTAAAATTAAAACAATATTTTGTATAAATCGGCTTTACTAAAATTAAAAGACTACACCTATTGGTTTAGGGTATAGTCTTTGTTTTCCAATTGCATTAAAAAGTTTGCAATACTTTTTTTAGAGCTACTATCTTCCTCTAGTTTAAATATTTTACCTTCTTTAATATAGGCTAGAGTAGGAGTCTTATAAATTTCATATTCATCTATTATTTTATTTGTTAATTTGGAATTTCTTTCCATTTCCTTGTTTAAATCAATATAGATTACTTCTAAATTATTATTCTTTACAAAATCTATCGTTTCAGAAATGTTTTTCCTACAATTATTACAATCCTCCATTCCAAAGTAAATAAATTTATTATTATACTCTAAAAGATTACTCTCAATTACATCCATATTTACTTTTTCAAAGGATTTTATATTATTTTCGTAAGTATATTTAGAACTATCGTATTGAAATACAATATACATAATTACAAAAGTTATTAGTAAAATTCCAATTGTTTTTATTAATTTAAAACCTTTATTCATTACAAGCTCCTTTAATATTTATTTCTTATCTCTTTTCTATTTTAAGTATATATTTAAAATTTCAATTATTTATCAACTTTCCTATAGTTCTTCTACTACTGCTTTTTCTATATTGTTTAAGGCTTTTTGCTTTACTGCAATTACTATTAAATAGGAAATTAGTAGAAGTATTAAATCTGCTATAACCTCTATTCCTAATGAAACCTGAGAAAGTATTATTATAACTACAATAGTAAAGGCCAGTATTCCTCCACCAATAACAGGATAGACTATAGTTCTTCTATTAATGGTTTTAAGGTCCCTTAATATATTCTTATTTGTTGCTCCTAGTTTTTTCATACTCTTAAAAAGATTAATATTGTTGAAAAATATTGAACTTGTCCTATTGTAGGTTATAAAAACAGTTGCCGTTAAGGCTATTATTACTATAAAACCAGACAATAAGACCTTTACCAAATTTAGTACAAAGGAAGCTGTGTTTTCATAATAATTCATTCTCGGATAGTACTTCCAATTTCCTTGTAATTCAGAATTATCCTTGTTCAAGCTTACAAGATAGGCCCCTTCTGTTTCATATTCTTCAAGCTCTCCTGTATACCATTGCCTACCGGAGTTTTTTACCAGCTTGTGAAGATTTTTATCATAATCTGTTTGTACCGCCATTTCTTTTGGGGTGTTTTCTAAAATATAGTCAAAAATATCTTCAGAAAATTCAAACTTTTTCTCCCCTTCTATGTTAAATACTATGTTCTTAATCTTTTGTCCTTCTGAAATACCCCTTGTTAGTTTTTCATAGTCCCCATCGTCTAAAATATACCTTTTATTCCATGACAATCCTCTGTCTACTAAAACGTCATCTTCCAAAGTCCCTTGGTAGTTCACCTTCATCTGTTTCCCATCTACTGACTTAATATTTTCTAAATCATCGTCTGACTCCCATGAATCATATTTATTATTTTTTCTAACAAGATTTATATATTGGCCTTCTCCTACATCTATCTTCTTATTAGATAGACTATTGTATTCAGACTCAGAAATAAATTCATAATATTTGTATTCCTCAACTACTTTTTCTATAATATTTTCAGCATTGTCATCCCAATTTCTAACATTGCTTCCAGACAATAGTTCACTAAATTCGTATTCCTTGTAAGTTCCAATTCCTATCTTATGTTCTTTAGCTATTTCTTGTATTATATTTTTATCTAAGATATTATTTTCCAATCTTAAAGGTATGGAAAAATCATATTCCATTTTTTCTTCCCTTAGTCCTCCACTTTGGTTTACAAGGTTAAAGAAGGAAAAGGTAAATACACCAAATATTAAAATCATTGAAAACATAGAGCCAATTATCTGTTTTCCTTGAAGCCTTGTAATATTATAGTAAGCAATATTGTTATAGTATTTTCCCAATCTTTTACTTGATTTTTTTGGATTGGAAATAAAATAATAGAGGACCATATATATTCCTATAAATGAAAATATATAGGCTAGGGAAAAAAGGGATGGTGAAGCTTTGTCAAAATTAATCGTATACCATTGTGGTAGAAAATAACCTATTGAAACTCCTGCAACACTTAGGATTAATCCTAAATATAAATATGGTTTCTTCATCCTTTTCAACTTGTCCGTCCTTGACCTTGAATGCATTAATTCCATTACATCATATCGTCTAATATAAATAGATAATCTTATATAGACTATTACAAATATAAATATTGAAAATATAATTCCTATTAAGATACCCTTAGTATTTAAAGATAGATTTTCTATTTCATATTTTGAATAGATTATTTGGAAAAACTTCCAAATTCCAAAGGAAAAGACCAGGGACAAGATTCCTGCAATTACTGTAAGTTTTGCAACTATAACTAGTATTTCCTTTGCTATGATTTTTACAAACTCTTTTTTTGTTAGACCAAAGGATATAAAAACACCTATTTCCCTACTTTTATATTTTAAGAATACCTCTGCCGAATAAATTACAAGCATGGTGCAACCTACCATACATAAAATGAAAATCGACATTATCATCTGGTTAGAGTCTGTTCCATACTCCATAGTCTTCTGTAAGGTATTACTCATGTAGAGATTTGCAAATGTAAATATTAAGGTAAAAGCAATTAATATGCTGGTATTAAACTGAAAATATTCCTTTTTATTATATTTTTTTAATTTTCCACTTATTGATTTATAATTTAACATACTTAACTCCTGTCCATATTTGCAAAGGCTTCTACAATTTCATCTTGTAATTCTTTCCTATTGCCCTTATTAACTAAAACCTTGCTTATTTCACCCTTGTTTAAAATAAACACCTTGTCACTATAACTTGCATAGTACATGTCATGGGTAACCATTAATATACTGGTGTTTAAATCCTTCTTTATTCTTATAAAGGAATCTATTACTTCATTTGCAGACTTACTATCTAAATTTCCTGTTGGCTCATCGGCTAAGATAATGTCCGGACTGTTAATTAATGACCTGGCTATTGAAACCCTTTGTCTTTGGCCACCTGACAACTCTGCCGGAAAGGAGTCCATTTTTCCTGCTAAACCAAATAGATTCAAGAGATTCTTTGCCTTTTCCTCCATACTTTCATACATGGTATTTATTTTTTTCATTTTGGAAATTACCGATGGGACACAGGTATTTTCTATTAAATTCAAACCATCTAGTAACATATAGTCTTGAAATATAAAGCCAATATTTGTATTTCTCATAGTTGCTAAATCCTCTTCTGTGAATTTTCCAATATCATTACCCTTTAAATTAATAAGACCTGACTCATAGTCTATATAACGACAAATACAATTTAATAAGGTAGACTTTCCGCTTCCGCTGGAACCCATTATAGAAACAAATTCCCCTTCTTCTACCTTTAAGGATAAATTCCTTAACACCTGTAAATTTAAATTACCGGATTTATAACTTTTGTTTAAATTACTAATTTCTAATATTGCCATTTTTTACCTCCTAATATTTAAGAACTAAAAATAATTTCAATTTATAAGCCTATACTTGTATAAAATTTCCTGTATTTTCTGTCCTTTATTGATTAATTGAATAATACCATTTAAAAAAATATTTGTTTTTCCCCTTGAAAAGTTTTACATAAACCATGTAATCTTTTTGAAAATAAAATAAAAAATGTAATGAATTACACTTCCAATGTAATATTCGGTTTTGAAAGAAACTGCCATCATGGTACAATTATTAAACATAAGGAAGGTGATTATATGCTTCGTATAGGAATTTGCGACGACTCTAAGGAAGCAAGTTTTACTACTTATTTTGGTCTTGAAAAAATTTTAGAAAATAGAAACATAGAATATGTCATTTATGAATTTTCCAGCGGGGAAAAATTTATAGAGTGGCATAAGAAAAACAAAAATGAAATTGATTTATTGTTTTTAGATATTGAAATGCCGGGGCTGAACGGAATGGAAACAGCCAAGCTAATTAGAGAAGAAAACGACTATTTACAAATAGTATTTCTTACAAGTCATCCTGACTTTGTTTTTGACGGCTACTCAGTTAATGCCTTAGGCTATTTATTAAAACCTGCTAAGGAAGAGGATTTAAATAAGATTATTACAAGAACACTCTTGAACTTAGATAAAAATGAAGAAGAGGTCTTTACCTGTAAGAATATTGACGGAATATACAGAATTCCTAAAAAGGATATCCTATATTTTTATTCAAAGGCTAGGAAGGTAATTTGTGTTACTAGGGAAAATAATTATGAATTTTATGAAAAATTAAATAATATAGAAGAGAGTATTAAGGGAAATTTTGTTAGAATACACCAAAGATACCTGGTTAATTCAAAGGCAGTAAGGCAAATAAAGTCCGATACAGTTCTTGTTGACAATATTGAACTACCAGTTAGTAGAACCTACCAAGACAAGGCTGTAATTGAATTAAGTAGAAATCTTTTAAATTGAGGTGTATATGTTAGTACTCGATAATATTATTTTAGACCCTATTGTAATTGTTCTTACACTGTTAGCATCATATTTTTTAGTAAAGCTGGTTTCAAAAATAATTCCTTTTAAAAATAATAAAGCCTTAAAAATATTAGCCTTACTACCTTTTTCCCTATCTATTGGAAGTGTTGATTATCTAGGGGACACAAACATTTTAATTGTATTAATTTTTTATATAGTTATTTTCCAGCTGTCCTTTATGGGAAAGGCTACAAACAAATTTATAATATCCTTAATGTTCTACCTACTATTAAGCTCCTTTAATTTAATTGTAAGTACTATTTTTGTTACTAATGACTTTAAGTTCTTTCCAAATGAAGAATACTTGTATCTTGTAAAGGCTCTTTCTTGGATTATTATTTCAAATATTTTACTTAAATATATGGGAAATATAGAAGTAAAACTATCTAAAAAATTATGGTTACTGTTAGGTGGATTATCTGCCGGACTATTTTTTATAATTATAGGTTTTAGTAATATAGGTTTTGGAGCATTACTGGATATATTTACTGACATTACAAAACCTGAGTATGTAGCCAGTAACTACTATTATGAAGTTCTTGATATGCTAAATAAAATTGGATATATTATATTTCCCTCGGTGTTTTTATCAACCCTAGCCTTATTCGCAGCCATAAAGGTTTTAATAAAACACGAGGAACTTTTAGAAAAAGATGCCTTAGAAAATATAAAGGAAAATTATTATAAGGCTTTACAAAGGGAGCAAAAAACAGTTCGTACTATTAGACATGATATGAAAAACCATTTACTTACAGTACAGGCTATGATTGAAAAAAAGACTATAATAAGGCAAATGACTACCTAATAAACCTGACCTCATCTTCCGCCTTTGAAAAGGGAAGGCAAATTTCTAAAAACAATACTATAAATGCAATTTTAGACAATAAATTGGATTTAATGGAAGAATATAAGATAGAATTTGACTATAGAATATCCGTACCGGAAAAGTTGGAAATTTCAGATATTGACCTGTCCTCTTTACTGGGCAATGCTTTAGATAATGCCATAGAAGCAAATTTAAAAGCCGATAATAGAAAAATAATCTTTAGACTTAGGGTCGACAAGGGACTTTTTATGCTACAGATTAAAAATCCCCTTGGTGAAAATCCTCTTGAAAAAAACGGTACATTTTTAACAACTAAAAAAGATAAAAAACACCATGGTATAGGCCTTTCCAGTATAAGGGAAACTGTTTTAAAATATGGTGGAAATATAAGTACAATAGTAGAAAATGGAATATTTGAATTAGTTATTGGCATACCTGTAAATTAAAAAACCTCCGTTCTGGAGGTTTTTTTCACTAAATATTATATTTTACAAAACAGGTTCCCCTAGTTTCTTCAATTTACATCATTCCTACAGGCAAGTAAAATTTCTTAGTTCTTTCTTCATCGTCGGTTATTAGGACATTTTGTCTAATATTTTCAAATTTCTTTAATGCTCTTTCTATTAAATTAGTTCCTATTCCTAGTCTTTGATATTTTGGATTTACTAAAATATCCTGAATATACATAATTGAATAACCATCACCTATTAGTTTATTTTCATAATAAGCTGACATATACCAATAAGAATTTTCCAAAATATTTTCCATTACTTCCATGTTTTGCCTATAAGCTATCCAACTGACAGAATTATATAATTCAACTAATTCCTCTATTCCTATTTTGTTATTTTCTAAAAATTTTATTTTCATTTTCCCTCCTAAGTTAATAAATATAAATTTATAACTTAGTTCTTAATTTATCCATAGAAACTCCTTATTTTCACTTAATATACTACTTTAAATTCTTCTAGTCTATTATTTATTGACTGTTCTTTTTCTTCTATATTATCAATTCTAATTCTCTGTTTATTTTTCATGTCATCAATTAGAAATTCAATTTTTTCCCTTGGTCCTTGTACCTCAGCCTCTACTCTACCATCACTTAGATTTTTAACCCAACCGACTAGTTCTAATTCCTGGGCCAGCAACATAAATTGAAATCTAAATCCTACTCCTTGTACATTTCCGGAAAATTTAAAGTTTTTATTCACTATTTCCGAATCTGAAAATTTTGGTATTTCAGTATTATCTACTTGGTTTTCTATATATTTTTTCTTTAATCTTTTTATAAAATCCTTAACCATATTGTCCTCCTTAGTGAATAATAACTTCTTTTCCTCTATTTTAATTTAATATAGACTTACTGTCTAGTTCTTAGCAATATTCTATACTGAGTTAATTATTAAAAAAGAGCAGAAATAATATTCTACTCTTATAAAACCTAATTTTATAGACATTTATATTTATTTTTTAAAATATATTTCTATTGTAAATTCATTATTTTCATAATTTGCATCTATTTTCCCATTTTGTAAAATTACTAGTTCCTTTACTATATAAAGTCCTAAGCCAAACCTACCGGCTTCCCTAAAATCACGTCCCATAAAGGTACGGTCAAATATTTTGTCGATAGTTTTTTCATTAATATTGTTGCTATTGTTTTTAGCAATTATTTTTAAGTACTCCTCTTCTTCTACTATTTCCAATTTAAAATAGGTATTAGCATAGGTAAGGGCATTTTGTACTAAATTTATAAAAATCCTGCTTATTGCTCTTCTATCTAGTAAAATCTTGGGAATATTTTCTTCTATTTTAATTTCAACATCTATATTCTTATTAGTAAAGTCTTCATAAAATGGAATTATATTCTCCACTGCAACTTCATATAGGGAAAGTGGCTCTAATTCTATTTTATAATCCTCTGACTCATACTTAGATATTTCATAAAAGGCTTCAACTGTATCGGTTAATATATTAATTTTATTATTTATTATATGAATATACTCTTCTTTTTCCTCTTCTGAAATGTTACCATCTTGAATTAATTCAACAAAGCCCTTAATTGAAGTAACAGGAGTTCTAAAGTCATGGGAAAGATTTGTTACTTCTTCTTTAAATTTAAGATTTTGTTTTTTTATCTCTTTCCGATTTTTTATATTTCCTTCTATTAGCTTATTTAATTCTTCTATTAATTCTGTAGATGAGTCCGATAAATCTAGAGAAGTTAATAATTTATTAGAATCTTCTAACAATCTAATTTCTTTAATCTGCCTTGTTATGTTTTTTATATTTTTCTTATTAATATATAGCTTAAAAAACAAATAGACTATTATTATAAGTAAAACTATATATGTTATTATATGGTAATTTATTTTTACCACCTCTTAGTAGTTATTTAATATACTATAAAAGACTTATTTTTTTAATATCTTTTTGTAATTTAAACTCTAATTATTTATAGAAGTTTTTCATATAGTTTAAACCATTTTAAACCATAACTTTCCAGTCCTAAGTCAACTGTTGATATATATGTATATCCACAACGTTCATATAATTTAATTGCTGGTATATTTTTTTCGTAAACATCCAATCTAATAGACTTTATATTATTTCTACGTCCATAATTTTCAGCAAATTCCATTAATTTATATCCAATGCCTTTTTTAAAAAAAGAAGGATGAACTACTAATGTATGCACAACAAGTATAGAAGTATAATCATTATCATATTTCCATTTTCCATAAGAATATCCTTTTTCTGGATTATGGTTTAATATAATTGAACCAATTATCTTGTTATTAATTCTAGCTATAAATAAATTATTATTTTTTATTCCTTCCTTTGCATTGTTTCGTGTTGGATATACACCTTTTTTCCATCCAGGATAATTTACACCTACTTCAAGGCTATCATTTAAATCGTTATATAGATTTTCTATTTCATTTAAATCTGAATAAACACCATGTTCTATTTTTATATCCATTTTTTTCTCCAATTACCACCTCTTAATAGTTATTTCAATTTATAATACTTTTTCCATAATAATTTCATAGGGCTCATCTAACAAAGTAAATCCACCAATAGCCATATAGCCTAGTTTATTAAAAAAATGTTGAGAATATTCCCTTGATACAGTAGATGTCATAACTAGTTTATGCCCTAGTTCTTTCATGTTTTCTTCCCAATATAAAACCATTTTTCTACCATATCCTTTTTTACGATATTTTTCTAAAATATACAACATATTCATAAATGGTATTTTATCCCAAAAAAGATTATATCGTAACCAGCCGATTAATTCTTTATTTTCTTCTATTATATATACTCTGGAAAGATTAATTAAATTCTCTAATTCGCTTTTAACAATATATTTATCATTTTCCAGTAATATTTCAATATCACTAATAACTGCTTTACTTATTTTCATATTTTCCCCTGTAGTCTACATAAAATTAAAAATCTTTTTTCTTGAATTTCCTATAACCTATTATTAATACTACTGTTGTTATTATTATACCTGTTATCCAGACTTGTGACATAAATACAACATTTTTGTTTCCTAAATACTCTAAATTATTTAAAAATATTGTATAGGGCAAATATCCAAGAATTTTAGTTAACGGTTTAAAAATATCTGTAAATAAATTTAGTATAGGCTCTAATACTCCATATACAAATAATAAGAATATTATAGTAGATGAATTTTTTATTTGAGATATTCCAAAAGTATATGATATTGCAAAGGCCGATATTAAAATTGGTAACATATTCAATAAAGCCATTATATAATTTTTTATTCCTGGATCTTCTGTTCCTTTAAAAAATACCTGTCCTAAAATAATAGTTAGACCTACTAGAATTATTCCCAATAGGATGTAGTATCCTGTTCCTATGAGAAATTTTGACCAAAAGATTATACTTCTACTTACTCCACCATGTATTGATGATTTTATAATATTTAAATCCTTTCCTAAAAGTATATTGGAAACAATAAAACCAAGCATTATTATTAATGGTCCTTCACCAACTACATTTCTATATAAAAACATAATATTGTTATATTCAAAGGTAGTGCTACCCTTACCAGCTATATTTAATACTATTACAAAGGATATTATTAAAATAGATGTTATTGCCAATAATATTCCATAGGTTTTCTTTCTATTAAATCTATAAATTTCACTTTTCATGTAATTAATCATTTTATTTACCTAAAAATCTTTCTTTTTATATTTGCTATATCCTATAAAAAATACAATTGAAAATATTCCTATTCCAACTAACCAAGCCCGTGGCATGAAAATAATTTCTTCTTTTACAAAATTAGCCTTTATTGTATCTGATATGCCCTTAGGACTTATATTGTATATTTTCTCTATAATAATATTTAGTGAAGATGCGGCACTTAAAATAGCACCTAGAAATTCGTATATTACCAATATAAAGAGTAGGGCAAATCTATTTCCAAATATTCCTAATACATGGGCTATAGCTAATACAGATATTTTTATTGGAAACATGTTTACTAGGGAGACAAGATATAGTTTAAAATCATTAATATTGAAATTACCTATAAGAACAACTCCTATTATAAAGCTAACTATTATTATTAATATTTCTAGTATTGTAAAGGATATTAAGGATATCTTAAATTTGTCTTTAAAAATTCTTTCCCTTGTAATTCCTGAATTAATTGAAGCCTTAACTACTCCTATGTCCTTGCCAAGTAAAATATCGGCAATAATTACAGCAGCTACATACATAAATGTATCCTGTGACATTACTATTCCAAAAAAGACCAAGCTTGTTAAGGGCTCTTTTACTGTATACTTTATATTGGAAAATACAATCCCCATTGCTACTAGGACTACTAAAGAAAGAAGAACTATTGCTGTATTCCTATAGGTTTTCTTATTATTAAAACGGTATATTTCACTTTTTATATAATTATTCATAACTTTTCCCACCTATTAAGTCTAGAAAATACTCTTCTAAATTTTCCCCCTCAATTGTAAAGTTATATATTAAAATTCCATTACTTGCTAATTTAGCATTAATTTCAGGCGATTTTTCTAGTAAGTTATAGATAATTATTTCTGAATCTGCTAAAACCTTATATTCAATTCCTGTAAATTCACATTCTAACACCTGAGTGGCTTTAGCTGTATTGTCTACCTTAAATTTTATAGCCTTACGACTTGTAGAATATAACACTTCCTTACTTAAATCCTTAACTATTTCCCCATCTTTTACAAAAACAAACCTAGTTCCTATAGCTTCTATTTCTGTAAGAATATGGCTTGAAATCATAATTGTAACATTATTTTCCCTATTGAGTTTAAGTAATAATCTTTTAATATCATTTCTTCCTTCAGGGTCCAGTCCATTTGTTGGTTCATCTAATATTAAACAATCCGGCTTGTTCATTAAACTTAAAGCCAGCCCCAACCTTTGTTTCATTCCCATAGAATATTCTTTAAATTTTTTCTTACTTCCATGTTCTAACTCTACTATACTAAGCATTTTACTAACTATATTTTTTCCGGAATTCCCTTTTGTATTCTAAAATACTCTAAATTTTGCTCAGCTGTAAAGTCTCCAAAAAACTCCGGTGCCTCTATCATAAATCCTATTCGTTTTCTTGCTTCTAATATTTCCTTACCTGTTTTATTAAATATTTCCATTTCTCCAGATGAAGGAAAGATTTGGCCTGATAAAGATTTGAAAAAAGTAGATTTTCCAGCTCCGTTTTTCCCAATTATGCCACAGATTTCCCCTTGTTTTAATTCAAAAGAAAAATCCTTTATGGCATAAAATTCATTATATTTTTTGCTTAATTTTCTTGTTTTTATTATAATATTTTGCATTTTATATCTCCCTTTTTTATCTTAATTTCATTATAGGGAAATATTGTTTAAAAAGCTTTAAGTAAATCTTAAAGAATTCATAAGGATTAATATTAATCTAAAATAAATCCTATTCCCCAAACGGTTTTAATATATTCATCTTTTGTTACTTTTAAAAACTTCTTTCTTATATTGGATATATGTACACTAATTGTATTGTCATCTCCTAAATACAAGCCCTTACCAATTTTTTCGAAAATATCCCTTTTAGAAAAAACCCTTTTAGGATTTTCCATTAAAAGTTGTAAAATATCGAATTCAGAAATAGTTAAGTCCATAGAATTTTCTTTTAATTTTACAATTCTTTGTTTTTTGTCTAATTTTAAATCTTTCCAAATTAAAATATTCTCTTCTTTGTTAATTGTAGTTTCCCCTCTTCTAAGTTGTACTTCTACTCTTGCCTTTACCTCTTCTTTAGCAAAAGGCTTAGTGATATAATCATCTGCACCTAAACGAAGTAGTCCTACCTTATCATCTAAAGTGGATTTTGCAGAAATTATTATAACAGGAACTGATGAAATTTCCCTTAGTTCTCTTAAAAATTCCTCTCCGTTTATTCCCGGCAACATTAAGTCCAGTAAGATTAAATCAAATTTACCAGTCTGAAATTGTAAAAGCCCCTCTGTTCCAGAATAGGCTGAAGTAGAAACTACTCCTAAGTCCTCTAATATTTTACTTAGTAAGATATTTATTTCAACATCGTCTTCTATTATTAAAACTCTTTTATTTTCCATAATAATCGCTCCTAACTAATATATAAATATTAGCATAAAAAAAGAGCATTTTAGAAAAATGCTCTCTTTTATTGTAAGCTATTTTACAACAGCCCCTTTACTTATTTTCCAATTGTCGCTACCATTATAGCTTTTATTGTATGCATTCTATTTTCTGCTTCATCAAAAACTTTAGAATACTTACTTCTAAAGACCTCATCTGTTACTTCCATTTCCTCTACTTCAAAATTCTCATAAACATCCTGAGCTACTGTAGTATTTAAATCATGAAAACTAGGTAGGCAGTGTAAAAATATTACATCTTCATTTTTAGTTCTTTTAATCATATCCATATTTACTTGATATGGTTTTAACTGATTTATTCTCTCCTCGAATTTATCTTCTTCTCCCATGGAAACCCAAACATCTGTATATATTACATCTGCATTTTCAACATCATCTAAATTTTCAGTTAAGGTAATTTTACCACCTGTTGTTTTGTTTTCTTCTTCCATTTCCCTTACTAATTTTTCAGATGGCCATAACTCTTTTGGCGCCAATGCAACAAAGTCCATTCCCATTTTAGATGCTCCTACTAATAATGAATTACCCATATTATTTCTTGCATCTCCAACATAAACGAATTTCACCTTGTTTAATGGTTTATTTACATATTCTTTAACAGTTAAAAAGTCTGCTAATATTTGTGTTGGATGATAAAGGTCAGTAAGTCCATTCCAAACCGGTACAGAAGAATACTTTGCTAAGTCCTCTACTGTTTTATGGTTAAATCCCCTAAATTCAATACCGTCATAAAAGCGAGAAAGGACCTTTGCAGTATCCTCTACAGATTCCTTTTTACCAAACTGGCTATCGGACATACCTAAAAATGTAGAATAACCACCTTCATCGGCACAAGCAACCTCAAAAGCACATCTAGTTCTAGTTGAAGTTTTCTCAAAGAGTAAAACTATATTTTTCCCTTCTAGTAGGTCACCTTTTATTCCTGCTCTTTTCTTGCTTTTTAAATCTTTTGAAAGGTTTAGTAAATATTCAATTTCTTCTGATGTAAAATCCTTTAAGGTTAAAAAATCTCTTCCTTTTAAATTTATTGGCATAATTTCCTCCTATATTTCATCTCTATTTATTGGCATGGACATACACCTTGGCCCTCCACGTCCTCTTGATAGTTCACCTGATTTAATTATATGTAATTTTACTCCATTTTCCTCTAAGATTCTATTAGTTGCAATATTCCTATCAAAAACAATAACCTCCCTTGGTGCAATTGCCAATGTATTTGACCCATCACTCCATTGTTCTCTTGCTGCATCAACCTTGCTATTACCACCACAAGGAATTAATTTTATATTATCTCTTTTTAAATATTTCCCTAATATATCTTCTAAAAATCCTTTTTCTGTATTTACTTTTAATTCACCATTGTAGCTAGAAATTGAATAAACTGTAATATTTTTTTCTATTGCTGAGTGAATAGTAAAAAGGTCTTTGTCTATCATTGTAAAAACAGTATCTAAATGCATAAATTCCCTTTTTTTAGGCAACATAAAGGCTAAAACCCTTTTAAATGATGAGTTTTTATTAAATAAATTCTTACAAAATTCTTCAATGGCTTTTGGATTGGTTCTTTGTGATATTCCAATACAAATTAAGTCCTTAGACAATACTAATATATCGCCACCTTCTATAGAATACCTGTAGTTTCTATTATACAGTAGGTCTACATCCTTAAAATCCCTATGATACTTAAGTATATATTTTCCAAATAGAGTTTCTCTATTTCTTGTTTTACTCCACATTTTATTTAAACTTACATGGTTACCTACAAATGTAAAAGGATCTCTAATAAAGTATAAATTAGGCATAGGTTTAGTTATAAATTTCAAATTGGAAGAAACTAATTCACAAAGACTATTCTTACTTACATTCTTTATTTCTTCCCTTCTAGTTCCTTCCATTAATTTTAAGACAAGTTCTTTTTCATCTTCAAAAGAAGCCAGATACTCCCTTAATAAACTTTTTTCCCTTTCTATGTCTATACTATTTTCAAGAATATATTCCTCTATTAACTCTTCTTTTATATTTTTGTCTTTAATAATTTCAGCAACTAAGTCCTCTAAATAAACAACTTCTATCTTATTCTTTTTTAACACTTCCGAGAAATAATCATGTTCCTTCTGCGCTTCCTTTAAATAGGGTATTTCATCAAATAATAATTCATCCATTAACTCCGGAATTAAATTATTTAACTCCCTACCTGGCCTATGGAGCATAACTTTTTTTAATTTACCTATTTCCGAGTAAATATTTACATTATTCATATTAACCTCTTTTCATTATTATAATTATAATGAAATAGCTATACTATGTCTATAAAAAATATAGAGCAGAAAAAAATCAAATATTCTGCTCTATGGTAATTAACTTATTTTATATTTATCTACTGATTATTTATTAAGACCCTCTTCCTTTATAAATTCCCTTGCCACTTCTTCTGGCGTTCTTCCCTCTACATCTATTTCATAGTCAAGTTCTTGCATTCTAGTATCGGTAATACGGTTTTCTAATAGGTCTAAAACTTCTACTAATTCTTTATTTTCTTCTAACAAATCATTTCTACATATTGGTGCTCCATAATATGGCGGAAATAATTCTTTGTCATCTTCCAATATGACCATATCATATTTTTTTAATAGTGAATCTGTAGCATAAACTATAATAACATCTAGTTTATTTTGATCTATTGCATCATATAATAAAGAAGTATCCATTTTTAATGCTTCCTTAAAATCCAGTTCATATAAGTCAACCATTGCATCATATCCATCTGATAATCTTGTATAGAAAACATGATTTGCTCCAAATCTTAAATCTGAAGATATATCCTTTAATTCACTTGTTTTCCTTATATTGTATTCTTCTGCTTTACTACGTAACATACCTAGGGCAAAGGTATTATTTATTCCTATAGGTTTAAACATAGTAATATTATGTTCATCATTTAATTTTTCTTTAGAAATATTATAAATTTCCTCAACACTTAGTCCTGTACTATCGGGAAGTTTAAATATTTCATTATAAGCCGTTCCTGAATATTCAACATAAATATCTATTTCTTTTTTTTCTAAGGCAGGAAAACAAATGGAAGTCCCTCCTAGATTTTGTTTCCTTATTACTTTCAAGTCCGTATGTTCTTCTATTAATTGGGAGTAAATTTCACTAAGTAATATATTTTCAGTAAACTGTTTAGACGCTACTGTTATTTCTTTTTTACTTCCATTACAGCCAACAATTGTTACTGTAATAAGTAAGATACAAATAACCAATAGAATCTGCTTTTTAAATTTTCTCATTTCTTTCTCCTCTCTAGTGCTATTTAAGTAAATTAATTACCTATTTACTTCTTCTACCAATACGCTTTTCTAGTGTTGAAAGTAAAATATCGAACATTATGGCCAATAATGAAACAGGAATAGCTCCCGATAACATCATTCTTATATTTCTCGTTTGAATCCCTCTCCAAACTAACATTCCTAAACCTCCTGCTCCTATAAGTACACCTGTTGTAGCTATACTTAAGGCTGTTATTAAGGCTAACCTAACTCCCGATAAAATTACAGGCATAGCCAATGGCAGCTCTAATTTAAAATAAATTTGCATTTCTGTCATCCCTATACCTCTACCTGCACGAATTACCCCCTTATCTACTTCTTTTATTCCCGTATATGTATTTCTAACAATTGGAAATAAGGAGTAAAGAAATATTGAAAATATAACTGTTGAATTGTTAAGACCAAATATTAACATTAGAAAAGTAAACATCGCCAAGGTTGGAACTGTTTGGATTATATCGACAATAGTAAAAATTATTTGAGATATGGTTTTATGTTCTCTTAAAAGAGATCCTACAGGAATACCAATTAAACACCCAAATAAAATACCTGTAAAGACTATTTGTAAATGTACTAAAAGTGCACTACCAATATCTGAAAAATTCATTTTCTATTCCTCCTTTTCCCATGGCTGAATTCTCTTGCACGTTTTTCAGCTAAAGTAAGAAGTAAATTAGCAATTAATGCCAATATAGTTGCTGGTAAAGCACCTGCGAAAATCATATTGTAATTATAGGCTTGTAAGCCGGACCAAATTAAATCCCCTAGTCCACCAGCACCAATAAAAGCTGACAGCGTTGCCCAGCTTATTATATAAATAATTGAAATACGTATACCTGTAATAATTGATGGTAGGGCCAAAGGAATTTGAATATTAAATAACATTTCATTACGGCTCATTCCCATTCCTCTAGCAGCTTTAATATATTTAGGTTCTATTGTATTTATACCCGTATAGGTATTTCTCATTATTGGAAGTAGTGAATATAAAAAAAGCACAGCAACAGCTGGTACAAAACCCAACCCTAGTATAATCATAGCAAAGCCTAATAATACTAAACTTGGAATTGTATTAATTACATTAAAAATATTAAGAACAATATTTGCAACTTTTTTATTTCTTGTAAGCAATACTCCCACTGGTAAAGCCACAAATATTCCAAGACTTAGTGCTACAATACTAATTAGTAAGTGCTGTCCTATAGCCTTACCAATCATACCCTTATTAGCCACTATAAAAGATAGAAAATCACTCATTACTATCCTCCCTCCAAACTACATGAGCTAATGACTTAACCATACTGGTTTTTGTTACAATTCCCAGTACATGATTTTCTTCGTCAACAACTGTTAATATATCTAAGTTTTGTTCTTCAAATAAATCAAAAGCTTTTTTAGCTGGCTCTTCTGGACCAATAGTAGGCATTATATTAAGTTTTAAATCACTAACCTTTAACCCCGGTTGGGCTTGTTTCATAATCTCTTCAATTCCTAGAAAACCCAACAGTCGATTTTTTTCATCTACAACTATTAAGGAGGACACACCTCTTTTTTCCATAAGGGAAATACTACGCTCTAAGCCTGTATTAACCGAAACTTTAAAAACTTTTTTACGCATAATATCCTTAACTTTGTCTATTTGGCTTTCATAGATTCGATGTTTTCCTATAAATTGCTCTACAAATTTATTTTTCGGATTAGATAATAATTCATCAGGAGATGCTGATTGAACTATTTCTCCATCCTTAATAACCACTATAATATCTGCAATTTTTATAGCTTCATCCATATCATGAGTGACAAAAATAATAGTCTTTTTTAAGTTCCTTTGAAGTTTTTTTATTTCATCCTGTAAACTTTCCCTTATAATAGGGTCCAATGCACCAAAGGGCTCGTCCATTAAAATCAAAGGAGGTTCAGCTGCTAATGCTCGTAAAACTCCTACTCTTTGTTGTTGTCCCCCTGACAAATCTGCCGGATATCGATTTAAATATGTATTTGGATCCATACCTACCATTTCTAATAATTCTATAGTTCGTTTTTTTCTTTTTTCTGAAGGCCACTTTAATAGTTTAGGTACTATTTCAATATTCTGCTCTATAGTCATATGTGGAAACAATCCAATTTCTTGAATAACATATCCTATTTTTTTTCGTAATTCCACCGGATTCATTGTTTGTATATCTACACCTTCTAGGTAAATCTTACCTGACACCGGATTAATTAACCTGTTAACAAGTTGTAATATAGTGGTTTTCCCACAACCAGAAGGACCTACTAAGGCAACTAATTGGCCTTCTTCTATTTCGAAATTCAAATTTTTAATTACTACATTATCACCATAAGCCATGGTAACGTTTTCAAATCTTATCACTTATTTCACCTCCGCTTTTACCTAAATTGTAGGATTAATATATGTTTTTCAAATATACTAGTTAAATACTTATATTAAGTATAGCAAATAAATGTTTTCATACTCAAGTAAATCTTTAAAAATACACATTTTTAATATGAAAATATAAAAAAATATATATATTTACTCCCTTAATATAACCAAATTAAATATAATTAGTCTTTATATTTTCCCTAATATTTCTTATTTATAAAAACTTATCTTTAAATAAAAATTAAATATATGCTAATTAATCTTGTTCATAAAGGCTTCTTTAATCTCCTTATTAAAATGGGTATATATGCTATATAGAATAACAAGGAGCTTACTATGATTAAAATATCTCGTTTAGCTAAAATTGTAGTCAATGAATTAACTGAAAACGGCTTTAAGGCTTATCCTGTTGGTGGATGTATAAGAGATTCCCTTCTTGGTAAAATACCTCATGATTGGGATATTACTACTAATGCCAAGCCTGATGAGATACTTGAAGTTTTTAAAAATTATAAAACTTTAGACATTGGTAGAAAATTTGGAACTATTTCTGTTGAAGTAGATGATCATTTTGTAGAAGTTACAACTATGCGAAAAGAATCGGACTATGCCGATGGTCGTCATCCAAGTTCTGTCATATTTTTTGATGATATTTATGAGGATTTAAATCGTAGGGATTTAACTATTAACGCCATGGCCTATGATATTTATTCCAATACTTTAATTGATCCCTTTCGTGGACAGTTAGACCTAAAGAAAAAAATAATTAGAACTGTTGGTGAGCCGGAGGTTCGTTTTAGTGAAGATGCTTTAAGAATCCTAAGAGCCATCCGCTTTTCTGCCCAACTTGATTTTAGAATAGACTATAAAACACTTTACAATATAGCGAAATATTCCTATCTTTTAAAAAATGTAGCCACTGAAAGAATTAAGGTAGAGCTTGATAAAATATTAATGGCCGATAATTACCCTGCCTTACGTAATTTGTACAATACCGGAATATTTAAAGTTCTTTTCCCTCCAATACATAAAATGTTTAAAACTACACAGAATAGTACTTTCCATGTTTATAATGTTGGTGACCACTCTTTAATGTCTGTCTTAAATATTTCTGGAGATATAGATTTAAAATATACTATGCTCTTACATGACATTGGTAAAATTGTAACTAAAACTACAGTTAAAGGACATGACCATTTCTATGATCACGCTAAATATTCTATTGCTATTGCAAATAGTATATTAAAAAAATTAAAATTTCCAACAAAAAGTATTAATCGCATTTTGAAGTTAATAGAATGTCATGACACTATTCTTTCTACTCGTTTTAGAAGTATGAATAAATTTATAGTCGATAAAGAATTCTCATATGAGGACATGGAGGATTTAATAAAGGTCCAGCTAGCTGATAATTTAGCACAAAATCCTATGAGATTAGGTTCTTTCTATATATTTGATGAAATCTTAGAAAAATATAAAGAAGTCTTTAAGGGACCTCACAAAATTAAAGATTTAGCTGTTAACGGAAACCATATGAAAATATTAGGTTACGAAGGCGAAAATATAAAAAAGATACTAGCCTATCTATTAAAACAAGTTATTGCCAACAATGAATTAAACCAAGAAGAGAAGTTAATGTCTATTGCTGCAAAATCATATAAACAATTTCAGAAACAACAAAATCGACAACTAAAGAAAAAACATGAGAATAATCCTGTTTAAAATATAATATATTTTTTCATTCCTTAAGATAATCCCTTCTTAAATAAGAATTTTTAAGATTTCTCCTATTTAAGAGGAATACATTTTATTGACAATTATTTTATTCTATGCTATTGTTTAATTAAATCAATATTGAGGATAGTTATTGCATAGCAAGCTAAACCTATTTACAGGAGTATTCTATAGTCCTGTGGATAGGTTTTTTTGTTTTTTTAGGAGTGCACACCATGAAAATAAGTAAAATATTAAACAATAACGCCGTTATTTCAAAAGATAAAAATGACAATGAAATAGTTGTTATGGGTAAAGGCATAGCTTTTAAGAAAAGAGTTGATGATTTTCTTGATGATAATCAAATAGAAAAGACTTATATATTTTCACCAGAAAATACAAAGGAAATTATAAAATTATTCTCCAGTATTCCTGATGTTTACATTGAAATAACATCAAATATTATAAGTTTAGCAGAAACAACCTTAAATAAAAGCCTAAGTAAGAATTTATATATTTCTTTAACAGACCATATTTTTAGTGCTGTAACTCGTCTTGAAGAGGGAATTTCTTTCACAAATCCCCTACTTTGGGACATAAAAAGATTTTATATAAACGAATATGAAGTAGCATTAGAAGCCTTAAAAATAATTAATGAAAAAATAGGTACACAACTTCCTGAAGATGAAGCCGGATTTATTGCATTACATATTGTAAATGCTCAACTTGAACAAAATGAAAACACAGTCTATGAAATAACCAATATTATGCAAGAAATTCTAAAAATTGTAAGACTTCACTTTAGAATTGAATTTGATGAAGACTCTATAAATTATTATAGGTTTATAACCCATT
>DUUN01000007.1 GCA_012841535.1 Gallicola sp.
AATATCTAGACGGTAGCAAACTATTATCATTAGATGTAAATTTTGCGCAAAATGAGGCATATCCAATGAAAGACAATGCTATAATAACCCTTAAGTTTGAGTCTGGAGCAATCGGTAATATCATATATACATCTATGGGATCAAAGAAATACTCCAAAGAACAGTTAAGGGTATTTTCCAATAGTGTAGTTTGTGAGATGGATAATTATATTAAAATGAATCAATATGGGAATTTGAAAAAAAACAAATTTAAGCTAAGACAGGATAAGGGCATAAAAAATGAGTATGAGTATATTTACAAGGTAATCAAAGGACAAACGGAAAATACAGTTATTCAGGATGCTTTTCTTAACCATAGATTGTTGATTGAGGGGATAAGAAAATGATTTTTATAGGAGATATAGCTCTCCCAAAGGGAGTAATACCTAAAGTTGATTACTTGCCAGAATGTTTTACTCAACCTGTTATTGCCAATCTTGAAGGTGTGATTGCAATTAAGAATTCAATTTCAACAAAAGATATGAAATTATTCAATGATGAAGATGTGCTAAGTTTTTTGAAACAGATAAATGTTAAGGTTGTTTCACTAGGTAATAATCATATTACAGATATTCCGGATTCATTTGAGAATACTAAAAAGCTTTTAGATATTAATGATATAGCTTATTGTGGGGCTGGATATAGCTTTGATGAGGCATCTAAGGCAGCTATATTGAAGGAAGGTGAAAAAATATATGCTTTTCTTTCATTCGGCTGGGATGTAATAGGCTGTAAGTATGTAGGCAAATATGATTTAGGAGTGAATCCTTTAGAAAAGGACAACGTAGTAAAATGCATTAAGAATGCAAGAAAGATATATCCTGAAGCTAAAATAATTGTTTTACCACATTGGGATTATGAGCTTGAAATTTATCCCCAACCAATGCATAGAGAGTTAGCAAGAATTGCAATTGATGCAGGAGCTGATGCTATATTTGGTCATCATAGTCATTGTGTACAGGGAATTGAGTTTTATAAAAGAAAACCTATTGTTTACAGTTTAGGAAACTGGTTTATACCAAACGGTGTTTACTCAAACGGTAGAAGCAGATTTCCGGAATATAGTAGAACTCAAGTTGCAATTGAATGGGATGGTGAAAATATTATATGTCATTGGTTTGAATATGAACCAAATGAACATGAATTAAAATATGTAAAAAGTGAAGATTTAAAAGAATCACTGTACATGAAAAAAATGTCTTGTTTTTCCGAAATGGATATCCCTGAGTATATTGAGTGGTTTAAGAAGAATAGAAAGAAAAAAAGACTATTACCCATCTATAAATACAATGATTCATATTTAGAGAATAAAGTCAAAGATTTCTGGGTGATATCTCGTCAAAAAATAATCACGACTTTATTCAAGTTAGGCTTGAAGAGGACAAGAAAGGGAGTGAAATAATGGATGTTATGAAAGTTTATAATAAGCTTCCTGTATTTGTTCAAAACATTGCCTGTTACTATGAAGGGATGCGAATAAAAAATACTAGATTTAGTAAAGAATTTTGGAGATTATTAAGTGAATACGAAAGTAGAAACGACTGGTCGTATAGTCAACTATGTGAATTTAGAAATATTAGATTACAAATGATTATTGAGCATTGTTACAATACTGTTCCATATTATACAAGCTTATTCAATGAATTGGGCATTAATTATAAGACTATAAAGACATTAGAAGACTTAAAGGTATTGCCAATCCTATCAAAAGAAACAGTTAAAGATAATTTTAACGATTTTATCTCAACAGCTATACCTAAAAAGGATATGATTATGAATCATACAAACGGTACTACTGGTAGTGGTTTTCATTTTTATACAACTAGTATAGCAATTAATGAACAATGGGCGTTATGGTGGAGATATAGAAAAAAGTTAGGTATATCTATGGATAAAACTTGTGCCATATTTGGTGGCAAGCCTATCGTACCTGTGACAGAAAAAAAACCACCGTATTGGCGTTTAATTAAGCCTTTGAACCAGATTTATTTTAGTATATATAACATTAATGATGATACTATATCGGATTATATAAATGCACTATGCTCATATAAGATAAAATGGATTCATGGTTATCCATCTGCAATTTCATTGGTTGCCTCACATATGATTGAACAAAATATTAAACTAAACTATAAATTAGATTTTATTACTACGGGGTCAGAAAGCCTTTTGGATTACCAAAAAAATATAATTACTAAAGCATTTGGGGTTGAACCAAGGCAACATTATGGTTTGGCAGAGGGAGTAGCAAATATTTCTGAAGACACTGATGGTCAAATGTATGTAG
>DUUN01000621.1 GCA_012841535.1 Gallicola sp.
TCACAAAGTTAATTAATTTATTGTTTCATTTTCATCTTTACACCACACTTTATCTAATCTAATACTTCATGACTCTTCTGTAAAGTAATATTTAATTAAAATCGGATTAGCGTATTCTGTTAAATTCTCTTTTACTTTAATGGCTCGAATATCTAATATTGCATCGGGAAGAGTGTCTTCAATTGAACCTGATTCCTCACTGTAAAATCCAATAACATATTTATTATTCCAAACAAGCGGATAAAATCTAGCATCCTCTGATGTCTTATCAAATACGTACTGTAGATTGTTTACTTTATCATAGAACACATTAATTCTTTTGTTTTTTCTCCATAACTGTGTATACAAATATTTAGATCCGCCTCCGTGTAGAGCAAAAACATAATTTGTTAATTCTGAATTTAAGATTCTATTCGTATAACTACCTAATTCTCCTGATGGTATCGTTTTAAATTTTTCAATTGTTTTTATATTATTATTTAAGCTCATAAAATCCCATCTGTATTTTTCTGTGATTTCACCATTATTTGTTATTTCGTATATGGTGTTATCAGAAGCTCTACACAAATAGTTATCATAGGGAAATATAAATGGTGTGAAGTTGTTCAAAATATTATTCTTTTCAGGATAACTTTCTTTAAAATTAGCATTTTGACTTTTAGAATAAAATTTTATACGATTACTTTCATCAAAAGTCCAAAACACTATTGTGTCTTTATTTAAATATTTCAATCTATTATAAGCTGATTTTATTTGAGGTAATTTATATTGTTTTTTAAAGTTTCCATCAATATCGTACTCATAAATTGATCCACTGACAGGAGAAAGAAGAATTAAAATATTTTCTGTATGATCGATATCAAAGTCGCTTATATTGAAATATTGATTTGGACCCTCCCCTTTATCACTGATTTTTGTCAGGAAATTTCCTTTAGAGTTAAATATGAGTATTTCTCCTTTGCTGTAATCAAGGATAAAAAATTTGTCGTCAAAAGAAATCAGTTTAGTGATGTTTTTTATTAAAGATATATCATTAGTTTCTAATGGAATAATTTCAATCTTAGAGAATATATCAAAAAGTGAAATATCTTGGAAATTATCAATATCAACTTTAATTGTATTTATATCCGTTTTATCAGAGCTACAATAGGTAAAAACTAAACATGTAATCAATATGCCATATATGGGTGCAATTATTTTTTTCATTATTTTTATTCTGCTTAACAGTGTAACAGTTTCAAAAAAACGAAAACTGTTATACTGTTAAAAGATTATTAACAACAAATATCCCTCATGAGGCCTGAGAAATGACAATCGTAGCTTGTTGGATAATATCCAGGAACTAGGTAATAACAAGCCCCACAATTACGACCACACGTAATAACAAAATCTCCACCACTTTCTTGCGCCAATGCTTCCACATTAGCAAGCGCCAAGTCACTTAAACCTGTATTACTTTTCATACTTTCGTTCACTCCGAGACCTACGGTTACAAGGAATGCAAAAGCAAATATGGCCGATAGAATTCTTTTCTTCATACTTACGATATTTTTAAATTACAGATTATTATACCTTCTTTCAATGAAGGTCTTTTATTATGCATCAAAGGTGTCAATACTTATCATTATCGCCTAATTTTTTACATTACTTATATATTGCTTTTTATAAATACTTAATAATAAATGTTTTATCTTTTATTAAACTAACAGTTACTATAATATTGTATTTTAAGACTGTCATGAATATTTACTATTAACAATATTGCTAGTTTTACCACCATACCTGCTTTCCATTTTCA
>DUUN01000452.1 GCA_012841535.1 Gallicola sp.
ATTATGATTCAATTGATGATAATTTAATAGGTGAAGCGTTAAAGTTAGCTTTAAGGGAATTGATAACATCAACTCACACACATAATACATCATATGAAGAGTTGAAGACATGGCTTCAATATACTGATGAAGATATCAATAATCCAGACAATATTATCTTGTTTTATAGTGGTCTTTCAATTGATTCCACGTGGGATAATGATTGGAATCGTGAACATGTATGGCCTCAATCATTAGGATGGTTTACTGAAAGTGGTGCCGGATCTGATTTGCATCATATTCGTCCTACTGATCCTAGTGTTAATAGTTCAAGAGGAAATAAGAAATTTGGAGAAGTGGTTAATGGAAATGAAGTTACGATCAGCCCCGGAAATGGTGGTGGTGGTAGCGGCTGCTATTCCAATTCCCAATATTTTGAACCTCGAGATGAGGTAAAAGGCGATGTTGCCCGGATAATCTTCTATCTTATGACTCGCTATTCCCAAAGTGATAACTATGTCTTTACTGATGTAGCTCAAAGCTTAGAAATGTTATTGGAATGGCATGAGAGCGATCCGGTTGATAACGCAGAAATAATAAGAAATGATCGAATTGAGGACTATCAAGGAAACCGAAATCCTTATATCGATAATCCCAATTATGCATTTTTGATTTGGCTATAAAAGAGAAAATAAGGAGTTTGCAACTTAAAATCTCGATTTAATACAAAATATAAATAAATTCAATTAAATAAAAGGCTCCTTCCTTACTATTAATAGGAGCCTTTTATGTTCGAATTATTAATAATTTATAGTTATATACAAGTAACAGGTTATAAAAAGAAAAAGCATTATTAAAAATTTGATAAGAAGAGGTGATAATATTAATTATTCCAATTATATTCCTGAATATTTAAAACTACTAGAAAATTTTAAAGAATCTGAATACTTCGGTAAGTATTCAGTTACTAACCATATTCAAAAAGCTTTTTTAAGACCAAATGGAATTGGGCAATACTATAAGAAATATAAAATGAAGTATAAGGAAAATTTTAATGTAAGTGAATGTATTGAGATAACTAAAGATGAACATCCAAAAATTTGTGGGGGTGTTGTTGAACATCTTACAAAAATTAAGTTGTTAAGGCAGTTGAATAGAGAGTTGATAGAATTAGAATTGTTCAAAAAATATATTAATCCTAGTTGTACTATCTCTAATGAAGAAATAGCTTTTTTGTTATATGGTTTTGATATTTTTGAAAGAGTTGCTTTACACTATACAGATAATATTATGAATGACAAAGTAAAGATTATTGAAAAAGCTTCTAAACTTGCATCGATAGCTATGGACTTAATTAATGAAACATTTCCTAATATAGAGAAGGTTGATTTACATCCACAGGGGCATGTTTTTTATGACGGAAAACTTGCTATTAAAGGTGACTCAGATCTTGCTATAAATAACTGCCTTATAGAGTTTAAATGTAAAAAAGATTATAAACTATCATCAGAAGATGCTGCACAGCTTTTTGCATATGGCCTTCATAAATATATAAGAGAAGGTGAAAGTTTTGAAAAAATATATGTTTTGAATCCAAGATTTAATATGTTACAAGAAGTTGTTTTAAATAAATAAGCGATAATCGACAAATAAAAAAAATATATAATCATTTTTGCAAACTCCTAAAAATACCAAAAAATAGTGGTTTTTTTATAACCATTTTCGTTGACTTTTTTATTAAAAAGGAGTATAATATAAAAGGTTGTCGAAACCATATATTGATGGCTCGTTGGAGAAGCGGTTTAACTCACATGCCTTTCACGCATGCATACACGGGTTCGAATCC
>DUUN01000514.1 GCA_012841535.1 Gallicola sp.
GTGGGGAACCGATGGAACATGAAGGAGGCTGCAAGGTCTGCCGAAGCTGCGGCTACTCAAAATGCGGATAACATATTCTTGAGATTTATTACAATTTAGTATAAAAAGCGAATGGGAATAAACAGAATAGGATGTTTATTCCCTTTTTTGTGCCAAAAAACAGATAAAACCTACAATTGTTAGTTTTATTGTAAATTGATGTTGAATGGTTTATAATAATACTGGAAAATAATTCTTGCTACGTATAATGCATTATAAGGGATAATGTAAATTTTTTTATTATGGGAAGTTGATAATAAACATTCTTATAAAAGAACCTCGTTTATTGTTCATTAATGAAATAAAAAGTGAGAGAAGTGAAATTTATAACAAAAGAAAAAATTATGAATAGGAGGTCAATTGATGATAGAACATACTCCTTTTATACTGAAGGAGATAAAGATTGAGGTAACTCATAAATGTCTGTTATATTGTGCACATTGTTCAAATGATGGTTCACCATTAAATGATTCAACAATTGCGTTATCAAAATGCATTGATATCATAAATCAAGCGTCTGAAATGGGTGTAAAGAAAATTGTATTTTCTGGTGGTGAGCCATTATTATGGCCTTCAATAAGTAAGGCGGTTGAATTTGCGAGTAATAGAGAAATGACAAGCATAATATTCACGTCAGGATATTCTTCGGATACAGCTATGTGTTTAAAGGAACTACATACCCTTGGATTAAGAAAAGCAGTTTTTAGTATTTACTCTTCAGACAATGTTCAACATGATAGAATAACTCGAAAAAAAGGTAGTTTCGAGAAAGCACTAGAAGCTATTACATGTTCTAAAAGTATAGGAATAGAAACAGAGTTAAATTTTGTTGCAATGTCTGATAACTTTAAGCAAATCCTTGAGATTGCAAGTATAGCAAAAGAATATGATGTCACTGCTGTAAATATCTTACGTTTTGCGCCACATGGAAGAGGCTCACTTTTACCAAAAAGAACATTAAATAAGAGTCAAAACCTTGAATTAAGAAAATTGATTATTGATCTTAGAAGTCAAGGATATAATATTCGTACAGGAACACCATACAATTTCCTCTTAGTAAATAATAATCGTCAATGTAGTTCTGGAATGGATAAAATTACTATTGATTCCGATCTTCGGATTTATCCATGCGATGGTTTTAAAAATATAACTGCTGGAGAATTCATTGGTACATTAGATTTATCCTCACTAGAGAATGAGACATTATATAATTGTTGGAAAAACTCACCATATTTATTATGTGTTCGTGAGTATCTTTGCTCAGGTTTTGGAGAACCATGTAATTCGTGCAAATCAATTAATAACTGTATGTCCGGATGTACTGCTCAAAAAGTATTAAAACACGGATTTCTATTAAAGGGGAAGGATCCAGATTGTTTAATGTAGTATATTCTTTTGTTCGGGAGGGTTTTAATGGAGGCTAACTTTTTATTGATAAATAAAGAAAACAGATATAAAGATTTACTAAATTCTATTCAATTCTGTGATTTGTGTGATAAATTATGTTGTACAAATAAGAATATATCAGTACTGTACGGAAACATAAATACTAAAGTACTCTTTATCGGAGACTTTCCAGAGAACAATAATAATCCCGATAATTTTAAAACGTTATTAAGTAATATAGGCTGGAATGTCGATGATATTTTTATTACATATGCATTACTTTGTAATCCTATAAATAACGAAACTGTATTAAATAGAATTTCGCATTTTGAAATACAGAATTGCTCAATATATTTAGAAACGGTAATAAATCTAATAAAACCAGAAGTATTAGTTACACTTGGAGCACTCGCACTTGATGCTTTAAATTTTATTGAACAGCACGATGCGACACTTAATAAAGATATTGGTAAAAAAATATCCTGGAATGATAGGATTTTGATTCCATTATGTAGCCCCGGTTCAAGTTCATTGCTACATAGGTCAATACCGAAACAAAGAGCTGATTTTATTTCACTTGCAAAATTTGTTGATCCGAAAAAAGGGATTAAGCCCAAGAAGAAAATAAACAAAATCATCCAAAAGAATGATTTTGTTGAAAACAATTTAAGCCAGACCATATACGTTATATTAAATTCTTTAAGGGAAGTTACATATTTCAAGTTAACAAAATTATTATACTTAATTGATTTAGCAGCAATTGATAAATTAGGTGAAACAATAACAGGCTCAATATACCTTAGGCAGCAAAATGGGCCATGGTCGCCTGACATTTCAGAGGCAATAAAAGGTATGAGTGGTTACGAGATACAGTATTACCAAAAGAAGTTACCCATGGTTTACATAGGCAAATCTCCAAGAATAGAAATATCCTTAGAAAATAAATATTTGCAGATTATTAAAGAAATCATCGATACTTACGGAAATATGACAAACTCCGCTATTAAAATCGCTGTATATAAAAGTGCTCCAATGCGTTATGTACTGAAACAAGAAAAACTAAGAAGAGATATGAGAAAAATACCATTAATATATAATAATAAAACTATAGTTGAGTTGGATAATAATTTAAAGCAAAGTTGGGTGACTCAGAAATAGTGTGTAAATAGATTTCTTCAAAAGTAAATGAATGATTAATATATTTTTTATTATACCCAGTTTTTTGTA
>DUUN01000197.1 GCA_012841535.1 Gallicola sp.
GAAAAGGTGACATAAAGCATAGTAATGCTGATATCAGTAAAGCGAGAGAGATGCTCGGATATGACCCGAGTTGGAGTTTTGAAAGAGGAATTGAAGCTGCAATAGAATGGTATAGGGAGAATTTGTAAAATGAGTAACCCTGTGAAAGTATTACAAATTTTTGGTTCATTAAATGTTGGTGGTGCTGAAACTAGAATGATGGATATTTACCGAAATATTGATAGAACTAAAGTGCAATTTGAATTCTTATCATTAGATACTTCTGATGAACAATACTACGAAAGAGATATAGAGGATTTGGGAGGAAGGATATATAAGGTAGATAATCCTAGGAAAAGTGGTATATTTAAACACTATAAAACCATATTTAAAATAATGAGTAAAGAAAATTACGTTGCTGTCCATGCACACACTTCATACCATATGGGAATTGTAATGATGGCTGCGTTTCAATCTAAAATAAATATAAGAATATCACATGCAAGAACAAGTGGAGTGCAAAAGGCTACATTATCTACAAAGGTATTTCACTTAGTTGGTAAAGCTTTTATTAATATATTTGCCACCCATCTGTTGAGCGTAAGTAGAGAGGCGTCTAAATACTTATTCGGTAAGAATCCTCTTAAAGAAGTTCATGTACTTCCTAATTCAATCAATCATAGCTTATTTAAGACAAATTTTGATGATAATAATTTAGGCGATAAAATTGGTGTAGATAGACGTAAAATAAATATTATTCAAATAGGTAGATTTGAAAAAGTGAAAAATCATAAATTTACAATTAAAATAATAGATGATTTGACTAAGAAGAATGTAAATATTCATTTATACTTAGTTGGGGGCGGTTTGCTTGAAAAAGAAATTGTGGATGAAATTGAAGCAAGAGATTTATCGGATCATGTAACATTTTTAGGTATCAGAAAAGATGTGAATAAAATATTGAAATATATGGATTATTTAGTGCTTCCTTCACTTTTCGAAGGTCTTCCAGGAGTTATACTTGAAGCTCAAGCAAGTGGAATTAAGTCACTAGTATCAGACAGAGTTACACAAGATTGCGATTTAGGGCTTGGGATAGTAAACTTTATTTCTTTGCATGATGAAAAATCATGGATTAGAGAATTGGAAAGAAAAAGTGAAATTCAAGTATCTAATAAAAGAATCGATGAGATATTTTTGAAAAGTGGATTCAATATATCACATGCGACAAACTATTTAACTAAAATATATTGCTCAAATGAGTGAATAAAGAAGAGTGAGGTAATTTTAATGAAGCTATCAATAATAATGGGGGTTTATAACACTGAAAAATATTTATCGGATTGTCTTAAATCAATACTTGATCAGCAAGAATTTACACAAGATGATTTTGAGGTAATATGTGTAAATGATGGCTCAACTGACAATAGTGGAAAGATATTAGAAGAGTATTCGAAACAATACACATCCTTAAAAATAATTAATCAAGAGAATAGAGGAAGGACTGCAGCATTAAATGTAGCTCTTAGCGAAGCTAGCGGGAAATACCTATGGACGATTAACTCAGATGATTTTATTGATACATCTTGTTTTAAATTTATTATAGATACTATGGAAAACAACGACATAGATTGTTTAGTAATCGAAAGGGTAAGGGTACCTGAAGATGCTAAATATATCAAAAAAACACAAAGTTATAAATTTAGAGAAGGACGTCGCAATACTAGCGATTCTTCTGCAGATACAACTCATATACTACTAAGAAAACTGGTATCCGAGAATAATATACTTTATGAAGAAGATGCTAGGAATGGAGGGTGCGATCACTTATATTTATACGAACTAGGTAAATACTGGAAAAAAGAAGTCTATACAAAATCTATTCATTATTATCATCGACAACGTGCTAACTCATTAGCACATATAAGAGATGAGAAGTCAGCAAATAATAGAGAACGTACTTATAGATTAATGTTGGAGAAATTTAATTCTGATTTGAAAGAGTGTAAAGATAAGAAGAAGAGAAGAAATATACTAGAAAGAAAAGGACTTGCGACACAATCGATTCTTAATAGTTATGCTATTAATAAGAGCAAAAATGAAAGAGTAAATTTATTAGAAGATCTAAAGAAAGATGGATACTATCCATATGATTTCGTATGGTGGAACTTAAGACCAAAATTAGGCATTAAGAGAACACTTATGGATTGGTGCATGTTTTTTTTCCCGATTCAAAATTATTACTTGTTTTATGCATATGTAGTAAATAAGTTAAAAAACTATAATTCTAAGTAGACTATAAGAAATAACTGAGGTGAAGTATATGTCTGTAGGTGACAAAAGTTACAAAGATTTGTTATTGATTTCAAGAGGGGCGTGGAGAGATGATCGGAACAGTGGTAGCACATATACTTCAATATTTGCTTCTTGGCCAAGAGATAAAATTAGTCAATTATATTGTCGTCCTGATAAGCCGGATAACACTATTTGCGAAAGATACTTCCAAATTTCTGACAAAGATATTTTGCAATCAATTTTTAGTTTTAATAAAAGGGCTGGAAAATGCTTTAATACAAGTTCCCTAGACAAAAAAAATAAACCATCAAAAGAAAAAAAAATAATCAGTTTGATAAGAAACTCTGATTCCTATGTATTAAGAATAATCAGAGAATTATTATGGGCGATAGGAAGAATTGATTATGAAGAATTAGACTCATGGTTAAACAATATAAAACCTGAAATTATTCATCTATCAGGTACAGATTCTATTTACATGTATTTGATAGCAAACAATATTATTAGAAAGTTAAAAATTCCATTTGTTATTTATATCAGTGATGATATTTATACGTATAAGCAATATAATTGGTCTCCATTTTTTTGGTTGCACAGATTTATTTTAAGAAAATTTGTAAGAAAATCAATAAAATCTGCTGAAAGAGTTTTCGTTATCTCACCATTGCAAAAAAGAGAATATGAAAAAATATTTAATAGAGAGATGGATATTTTGAGCAAGAGTATTAAAAACGAGTGTCAAGACAAATACGAGTTTGAAAAACCAATAGAAATAACCTATATGGGCAATATAGCATCCGGTAGGTGGAAGACGTTAGAGCTAATTATCAAGGAATTAAAACTCATTAATGAAAGTGATAAATCATATTTTTTATCAATATATTCGAATTTAAGTGTACCTGAATCTATAAAAAATAGACTAACTGTAGAAGGTATCAGTGAGCTTAAAGAACCTGTAAATAGTCAAAAGGTAAATGAGATACTATTGAATTCTGATATTTTATTGCATGTTGAATCATTTAGACTGAAAGATTTTTTGAAAACAAGACTATCGTTTTCCGCGAAAATCGTTGACTATTTTGAAGCAGGTAGATGTATTCTAGCAATTGGAGATAGTACTAATGCTTCAATTCAGTATCTAAAAGAAAAAGATGCAGCTTATATTATTGATTCAGATAAAGTCCTAGTCGTGAGAGAAAAGTTAAAAGAGCTACTTTATGATGAGAATTTGATTAAAAAATACGCATACAAATCAATGGAGTGCGGGAGAGATTACCATGGTGTTGGGATGACAAAAGAAAAATACAGAGTAATTATATCTGAAATATAAAATTAAGCGTGGTGATGAAATGAAAGTATTACAAATTAACGCAGTAAACTACTATGGAAGTACGGGTAGAACTACTTTTGAAATGAACAATGAATTAAAAAAAAGAGGTCATCAATCTTATGTCGCTTATTCAGTTGGTCAAAGAGACTATGGTGATTACTTGATTGGATCTAAGTTGGATACATTGATTCACGGTCTAGCTTCTAGAATATTAGGCAAGCAAGGATATTTTTCATTCAGAGCTACAAAGAGATTAATCAATTATATGAGTAAAATAAAACCTGATATTGTACATCTTAGAAATTTACATGCTAATTATATAAACACAAATATGTTGTTTAAATATCTTGCAAAGAGAGAAATAGCAACAGTTATTACTTTACATGATTGTTGGTTTTATACAGGAAAGTGTACACATTATACACTCGATAATTGCTACAAGTGGATAGAGGGCTGTAACAATTGTCCACGCTTATTAAAAGATAATAAGAGTTGGTTTTTTGATAAAACTAAAGTGATGTGGTTGGATAAAAGAAGATATCTAAATAACATACCAAGAGTTGCTATTATTGGGGTCTCAGACTGGATAACAAAACAAGCTCAAATGTCTTTTTTATCTCAAAAAAAAATCGAACGTATTTATAATTGGATTGATATTGAAGTATTCAAACCTATGGAATCAAATGATTTAAGACAAAAACTAGGTATTAAAGAGCACTATATAATATTGGGTGTAGCAAGTAGTTGGAGTAGATCAAAAAATATTGATAATTGGATAGAGTTATCTAAGAATTTATCAGATAGAGAAGTGATAGTATTGGTAGGACGTCTCGAAAAAGGGATAGAACTTCCCCGAAACATTATACATATCAATAGAACTGAGTCTATAAATGAACTAGCCGAGATATACTCAATGAGTGACGTATTTATAAATATGGTATTTGAAAACTCATTTGGAAAAGTATCAGCAGAAGCACTATCTTGTGGAACACCAGTAATTACTATTAATTCTACTGCTAATCCAGAATTAGTGACTAAAGGGTGTGGTGTAATTGTTGAAGATATAAAAATAATGACATTGATCAATGCCATTAAAGAAGTCAAGAAGAACGGGAAACAGTATTACAAAGAAACATGTAGAAGCTTTGCAATAGAGAACTTTAACATACATAAGAGAGTGACAGACTATATCAATATATATGACTATCTATTAAAGGGGAAAAGTTGAAATGTTTGGTCTATTAAATTATGTATTGAGTACATTGAAAAATCCATATTACTCAAATATCATTTCACTTTTTTTATTTGCGATAGTTATACTAAAAAATAAAAACATCCAAAATAGACACAGCGTTTTTATTAGTATTGCATCTATAAATTGGATTCTTATATCTTCATTACGTCATATTTCCGTTGGTGGACGTGATGTGTATGTGAGTTATTTGAGTAGGTTTGTTCAGTCAAGGAATATTACCTGGGTAGATGCGTTTACAAGCTTTTACCAAGGAATATTTTATGGTGAAAGCATTAAAGATCCTGGATATTTAATATTTGAAAAGTTGATTAGTTCA
This sequence comes from Gallicola sp., assembly GCA_012841535.1. Taxonomy (GTDB): domain Bacteria; phylum Bacillota; class Clostridia; order Tissierellales; family Peptoniphilaceae; genus Miniphocaeibacter. The sequence continues at coordinate 5,176 of DUUN01000197.1, forward strand.
TGGACTGGAAGTTATCGTGTTTACTTAGCTATAATAGCAGTTTTTTTTATGGTGCCATTTGCTAGATATGTAAAGAAGAATTCAAGAGATCCATTTATTAGTTTCTTGATTTACTCAACTTTATTTTATAGCTTTTTTTCAATAACTGGCTTTAGGCAGACTATTGCTACTGCATTAATCGTACTGATAGGGTTTGAGTTTATAAAAGAAAAAAAAATATTAAAGTTTATGATAGTAGCTGCTATCGCTTTCACAATTCATAAATCTGCAATTGTATTTCTCCCATTTTATTTTATTGCGAATGTTAAATTAACTAAAAAAACAACAATTATATATCTTTCAATAGGTGTTGTATTTTGGTTATTTGGAGATTTTGTAATTTCACCGATAGCTAATTATTTAGGATATGGTTATATGTTGGAGAATGAAGTGACGGGGACTACAACATTCACTCTAATGATGGTATTAATTAGCGTTGCAACGCTAATGAGGACACGTAAAATTCTAAGTATAAATCCACAAGCCCAAGCATTTATACATGGAACTTATATCGGCACAATACTTTCTATAATGACATTGCAAAATCAAAGCTTTATGAGAATTCAGCTATATTTTTCTATATTCATAGTGTTACAAATCCCGGAAATCCTTATGTCTTTTGATAAGCGAACAAAGATAATAGTCTACTATTTTGTGTTAAGTATTCTTATGCTTTTATTTTTACGTACTAATCCTAGATATTTATTTTTCTGGGAAGGAGGCTGAATTTGAAATGAGTAAAAATAAAGTTAAATATATTGGGTTTTATGATTTGCCATTAAATAATCGAAACAGGGTTAGTAATCTAGCTGCAATTAATAAAATGAATTATGTTATAAGGTCTATGAATAAAATTGGATATGGCGTAGAGATTATTTCTCCTTCTTGGTTGAAGGAAGAATCTGCTGTAAAGTACGATAAGTTTAAGAGGATCAAATTTAATAGTATAAATACACTTGTTTTGTTTCCTTCATGGAAGACTAAAAGCCATTTTATGAGAAACATTAAAATTCTATTTACCTTAATATTCTTTTGTGTTTATTTAATAATTAATACAAAACGAGATGAAAAAATTATTGTATATCATGCTCAATGGTTATCATACCCAATAAAAATAGCAAAAAAAATTAAGCGATTTAATATAATCTTAGAAGTAGAAGAAATCTATAGTGAGGTTTGGAAAGAATCTCAAAAATTAAAAAAAATGGAGTTTGAGCTTATTAATCTTGCTAACGCATATATATGTGTTTCAAATAGACTAGAGCGTCGTTTGGTAAATCATTTAAATAAACCATCAATTGTTTTATATGGAAATTATGAGTATTATGGCATGAGAAAACATACTTTCAACAGATATAATGACATTAATCTCGTCTATGCAGGTTCAATAGATTCAACTAAAGGTGGAGCTTTTATAGCGCTAGACACAATGAGGTATCTACCCAATAATTATAAGCTAACAATATTGGGAACGGGTAGCCCGGAAAATATACATAAGATGCAAAGCATTATTGAGGAGATAAATCAAACAAAAAAGAGTAATGTTTGTAATTATCGTGGAGTACTTACGGGGCAAGAATTTTCAACTTTTTTGTTTAAATGTCAGATTGCTTTAAATCCACAAAAATCTGGTAATTATATGGAAACTGCTTTTCCTTCAAAAGTTATGACATACTTAGGTCACGGACTTAAGGTCGTAAGCACACAAATAGTTAGTATAGTAGAATCGCCCCTAGGAAAATATGTAAATTTTTCAATTAATGATTCACCGGTATCGATTGCAAAAACAATACTTAATGTCAGTAATGATAGTGTTGACACTGAAAAGATATTGAATGACCTAGATATAAAATTTAGAAATGAATTAAAATGTATATTGGAGGGAAAATTAAATGAATAAGAGTATTATTGACGTGCCGGTAGCATTAATTTTTTTTAATAGACCAGCTCAGTTTAAGAAGGTTTTTGAAATTGTATCAAGAGTTAAGCCCTCAAAGCTATTTCTGATTCAAGATGGGGCTAGACTGGGGAACGGAAATGATATGAAGAGAATTGATGAGTGTAGACAAATTGTCGAAGCTATTGATTGGGAGTGCGAGGTGCATAAGAATTATTCAACAGATAATCTTGGATGTGGAAAGAGGGTTTATACCGGTATTACATGGGCTTTTGAACATGTTGATAGACTAATTATATTGGAGGATGATTGTGTTCCTTCAATGAGCTTCTTCCCATTTTGCACAGAATTATTAGAAAAGTATGTAGACGATCCTAGAGTGGGGATGATTAGCGGGATGAATCATTTGAATTCATTTGATAAGATTCCTTATGATTATACTTTTGCCAGAGTAGGTTCTATTGCAGGATGGGCTACATGGAAAAGATCGTGGGAAACAATAGAATATAATTTTTCTTTTCTTGAAGAAGAAAATACAATTAGACTCTTGGAAAACTTCCTGAAACATAACAAAATATCAACAAAACTATTAGAAAACGCTTTGAAAAAGAAGGCAAAGATAGATAATGGTGAAAAATTGAGTTCATGGTCATATCAAAGAGGTTTTAATGACTATCTTCACTCAGCCTTAATTATTGTTCCAAAGTTTAACCTTATGACAAATATTGGGTTAACGGAAGACAGCGTTCATTCAGTTAACGATATAAGAAAGGTTCCCATTGGTCTTAGAAAAATTTATAAGCTAGAATTATTCGAAATGAATACTCCACTTAAACACCCTAAATATATAATAGAAGACTACGAGTACAATAAACTAGTCAATAAAATAATGAAACCTAAGGGTTTAATAAAATATACAAGAAGAATAGAGTCCATTGTTTATAGGTTAGTGTTGGGAGACGGATTAATAATGTTAAAAAAATTATTTAGAAGGTAGATTTATAATGAAAGTGAGCGATTCAAATAATCAAATAAAAGCTGGCGCAGTCATGGCATATTTAACTATTGCTGTTAATATTTTGGCTGGACTTCTATATACACCATGGATGATTAATCAAATAGGAGCATCTGATTATGGGATTTACACTTTAGCAATGTCGCAGATTAGTATTTTTGCACTTGATTTCGGATTAAGCTCTGCTGTTTCAAGGTTTTTATCAAAATATCGAGCAACAAATAATGATGAATTAGAAAAAAAGTTTATGGGCATTGTATTAAAGCTTTTTTTGGTTATAGCTGTAGTTCTATTTATTATTCTATTGGCTATCTTTTTACTGATTGAAGGTATTTTTATAGAACTTTCATATGAAGAAATTGAGAAATTGAAAGTTGTTTTCATAATTGCTGGATTGTTTACTGTTATATCATTTCCATTTCGACCACTAAATGGATTACTAATATCAAATGAAAGATTTGCGTTTATAAAATTCACGGATTTGGCAAAAAAAGTATTATCTGTGATCTTTATTATTACGATATTATTCTTTGGGTACGGGTTATATGGTTTGGTGTTGGTAGATGCGTTAGTAGGTTTGCTTATTATAATAATGAAAATTTTGTATATAAATAAGAACATAGGATTTAATATAGAATGGAAGGCAAAAGATAGGACTTTGAAATCAGAGATATTATCATTCTCAACATGGACAACAGTTATTGCAATTGCACAACGCTTCATTTTAAACATAACACCTACTATTCTAGGGGCACTATCAGGAACGATTGAGATTGCAATATTTTCAATAGGAATGACAATTGAAGGTTACTCATATATGTTAACTCATGCTCTAGGTGGATTGTTTCTACCGAAAGTAACAAGGATTATCTCATCTAACAGCGATAGTGAAGTTAAAATTAATAACTTATTGATTAAAGTTGGACGAATACAATTTTTTATTGCAGGGCTGATTGTAATTGGGTTTATTACTATGGGCTATGAGTTTATTCACTTGTGGGTTGGACAAAGTTTCAGTAATAGCTATTATATTGCTGTACTCTTAATTACTCCAATGATTATAACCTTGACACAAGAAATAGCAAATACTGTATTAATAGTAAAAAACAAATTAAAATACAAAGCAAAATCATCGTTGATTGTAGCTATTATAAGTGTTTTTTTATCTTTAATACTGAGTCCTTTATGGGGCGCTGTTGGAGCTGCCTTTAGCATTTTTATAGGCAATATAATTGGTCAAGTAATATATTTAAATTTTGTGTATAAAAATTTATTAACAATCGATATTAATATGTTTTTCCGAAAGTGTCATAAAAATATGGCAGTGCCATTTTTATTGACGCTATTTATTGGTTTAGTAATGCAACAGGTTATAACATCAGGCTCATTAGTTATATTTGTTATAAAGGCAATAGCTATATCTATAATATATACAACATTAATGTGGAAGATTTCATTTAATAATTTTGAAAAGGAATTAATCTATAAAATAATAAGAAATAGGAGGCTATAATGTTTACTAATAAAACTTTATTGATATCAGGAGGAACAGGTTCTTTTGGGAATGCTGTTATGAAAAGGTTCTTAAATACAGATATTAAAGAAATTCGTATTTTTTCTAGAGATGAGAAAAAACAAGATGACATGAGAAAGCTTTATAAGAACGATAAATTGAAGTTCTATATAGGAGATGTTAGAGACTTGGCAAGTGTTAAGAACGCAATGCACGGCGTAGATTATATTTTCCATGCAGCAGCTCTTAAACAAGTGCCTTCATGTGAGTTCTTCCCACTTGAAGCAGTGAAAACTAATGTATTAGGAACAGATAATGTATTATCTGCTGCTATTGAGATGGGAGTTAAAAAGGTAATATGTCTCTCCACAGATAAGGCAGCCTATCCAATCAACGCAATGGGGATCTCTAAAGCTATGATGGAGAAAGTTTTTGTGGCAAAAGCAAAGACTGTCGATCCTGACAGAACACTCATCTGCGGGACGAGATATGGCAATGTAATGGCTTCAAGAGGGTCAGTAATTCCGTTGTTTATAGATCAGATTAAGAATGGACAGCCTTTGACTGTTACAGATCCTAATATGACAAGATTCTTAATGAGTCTTGAAGAAGCTGTTGAGCTTGTTGTATTTGCTTTCCAAAATGCTGAAGCAGGAGACATTATGGTTCAGAAATCTCCTGCATCAACCATTGGGGATTTAGCACAAGCAGTTAAAGAGCTTTTTAAAGCAGACAATGAAATTAAAGTAATCGGAACTCGTCATGGAGAAAAGCTCTATGAAACACTTCTGACTAAGGAAGAGCATGTTGTAGCCAAAGACATGGGTGGATTCTATAGAGTACCTGCTGATAAGAGAGATCTAAACTATGACAAGTATTTTGTTGAAGGTGATCAAAAGCTTTCATCAGAAGATGAATATAACTCTCATAATACAGAAAGGCTTAACATAGAGCAGATTAAAGAAAAGCTACGGCAGCTTGATTATGTAAGAGAACAATTGGAAAGTTGGGATAGATAATGAAGATTTTAGTCACTGGGGCAAATGGCTTCATAGGGAAAAACTTAATAGCAGAACTGAGAAATAGAAAGTACGAAAATATTTTTGAATATGATAGAGATACAGATTCTTCTTTACTTGATGAGTATTGTAAAGAGGCTGATTTTGTGTTTCATCTCGCGGGAGTTAACCGTCCAAAAGAAAAATCTGAGTTTATGGAAGGTAACTTTGGTTTTACTTCCGATCTATTAGATTCTCTTAAGAAACATAATAACACCTGTCCGGTGATGATTTCATCGTCTATTCAAGCTGAACTAAACAATCCTTATGGTGAGAGCAAAAAAGCAGGAGAAGATCTTCTGTTTTCTTATGGAGAAGAAACAGGAGCTAAGGTTCTCGTTTATAGATTCCCTAATGTGTTTGGTAAATGGTGCAGCCCTAATTATAACAGTGCTGTAGCTACTTTCTGCCATAGTATTGCTCATGATTTACCCATTCAAGTGAATGATCCAAGCGTAGTAATGAATCTTGTTTATATAGATGATGTGGTTAATGAGCTAATTAATGCTATAGAAAGCAAGGAGAATAAAGTAGGAGAGTTTTGTGAAGTACCCGTGGTACACACCATTA
>DUUN01000355.1 GCA_012841535.1 Gallicola sp.
AAGTACCAAGGAACTTGATTCAAAAGTTTTACCCGCATCCTGAACCATATGGTGACGGAGACTATGTTGTTGATTTAATCAACGGCATGTACACTGATGTTTTTTATAGAGAAGAAGGTGATTTTATATGAAAAATGAAATTGTTAAAATAATATCATATCTTAATATACTTGAGCTGCCAGTAAATACTCTAATAAGTAAAGAAAGTATAACGATTGCATATAGAAAACTTGCACATATATACCATCCTGATGTGGCAAACGCTAGATATAAAGATGGAGAAAAATTTAAAAAACTACAAGAAGCAAAAGATTATTTGCTTAATAATATCAACTATGTTAATGACCTTATTAGAAATGATTTCTCATCCCCTGATTGTAGAACAAATAATAACTATGACTACGAAAATTGGAAACAACAAGAAGAGTTCAAGAGACGTAAAGCTGAAGAAGATAGACTACGAAAAGAACGAGAAGAATTTGAACGTAGACGTCAAGAAGAACTAAAACGACAACGTGAAGCAGAAAAAAAGGCAGAAGAGGAAAGATTAGAAAAAGAAAGACTAGCGCGTGTTCGTAAGGAAGAAGAAGAGAAAAAGCGAATCATCGAAGAAAAAAATAAACTCCGTAATGATTTAACATCATTAAAAAACAAGTATAAAAAAGAAGATTATAGTTCTCAAAATTTTAAAACTATAACTAATCTAATATCAACTTTTGAAAAAAAATTAGAAAGTGAAATATATCTAACTTATAAACAAGATTATAAGATTCTTATGCTTGCTCTTAGCAAAGTGAAAACATTGGAACAAGAAGAAGTAGATAGAAAACGAAAGAAAAAAATAACGATTATTATTTCTACTATCGCTGCAATAGTTCTTTTGTTGATATTTACGAATAATGTTATAGTACCTAGTGTAAACTATTCCAATGCAGTAAATTTAATTAAAAATGGAAAATATGATAAAGCTGAAGATATTTTCTATGAACTTGGTGATTATAAAGACTCGAAAACATATATCAAACTTATTAATTTGAAAGAACAGTGTGATAGAAAAGAATATACAAAAGCAATATCAACTATTGAATCAATAGGGGGTTCTTCAAAATTTGATATTGATTATAATGGTGGAACTAAGTCTAATTCTTATATTAATTTATATGGCAAAAGAATAAATTCATCTGAGAAAACAGGTTATACATTTAAAGAATATTTAACTAGCAGTTACTTATTAGATGTAAAAAATAAGCAACTTACAATTAAGGTAAAGGCAACATATACTATTAATCAATATTCTATAACATATCATTTAGATGGTGGATCTCTATCTAAAAATAATCCTACTGGTTATAGTGTGGATACTAATACTTTTGTTTTAAATGAACCAACAAAGACAGGATATGAGTTTTTAGGTTGGACATATTCAGAGAATTCAACACCTGAAAAGAATGTTGAAATTGCAAAGGGTACAACTGGTGATTTGACTTTTACTGCTAATTGGAATGCAAATATTTATTCGGTAAGTTTAGACTCTAATGGTGGAAATTGTTTTAGTGATTTAAGTGTTACTTATGACTCGAATTATTCTTTACCAACACCAACAAAAACAGGATATAGCTTCTCTGGTTGGTATAATGGGAATAATTTAGTTTCTTCAAATGGAACATGGAAATTTACAACTAATTTAAATTTAGTTGCAAAATGGTCGCTAGATTCATATTCAATTACATACTATTTAAATGGTGGAGAAGTTGATAATCCTACTTCTTATAATGTTTTGACTGAAACATTTAAATTGAAAGCACCAACTAAAGTAGATTATAGGTTTATAGGATGGAGCACTTCACCTAATGGTAATTATGAAATGGATGTTTCAATTAACAAAGGTAGTACGGGAAATAAAGTTTTCTATGCCAATTGGGAAGAAATAATCTACTATATTCAATACGAAACATATGATGGAAATAATAATGTAAACAATATTGAAAAATATCATTATTCTACAGGAATAATAGAATTATATAATCCTTCAAAAACAGGATATAGTTTTGGAGGTTGGTATTTAGAAAATACTTATATAAATAGAATCTATGAATTTAATTCTCAAGATTACGAAGGAATAAAATTATATGCTAAATGGTATTCAATTGAAGATAAAATTGATTTCTTGGATGAAAACAATAATAATGTCGTAAAAACAGCGAAATGTTTAGGTGAAAATACACAAAATATTTTTGGGGTATATTATGTTGTAGATAAAATAAGTACAAATGTTTTAAATGTATTGAATGATACAATATTAATTTTATTAGATGATTCCTTAATAGAAACTACTAAAATTAATATTCAAGGTAGTAATACATTAACAATTTATTCTCAAAGCAGGGGGAACCATCAAGGGATAATTAGTGTTTTAGATTCTATAGGTGAAGGTGTTGATTCTGAAAGAACTTTAATTGTTAATGGTGGAATAATAAAAGCGGAAAATATTTGTTGCGGAACTAACGGTTTATTGAATAGTAGTTTTGTAACTGATGGTGGTGATGGTGGAAAAGTAATAATAAATCAAGGAATAGTTACCGCGTCTAATATCTGTAACGGAGGAAATGGTTCTAATGGTAAATCAGGCGATTCGGGTACTAGAGGTCAAAGAGGAAACGATGGATATTACCTATATGAAAACTATTGGGGCTATTATGATTATTATTATTATGGACCAACATCTGGAAGCGCTGGTACAAATGGTCTAAATGGAATTTGTGGAGGCAACGGTGGTTTAGGAGGGGATTTGACTATAAATGGCGGAACATTAAATTGTGATGTTTTATGTGCTGGTGGATCGGGTGGATCAGGTGGTTCAGGCGGATCAGGCGGATCCGGCGGTTCAGGCGGTACTAGTGTATACTATTACAGAGGCGGATCCGGAGGTAATGGTGGCTCTGGAGGTAATGGTGGTTCAGGCGGTAATGGTGGTTCAGGTGGTAACTTGACTATAAATGGCGGATTATTAAAGGGTAATTTTATATGTATTGCAGGATCAGGTGGTTCAGGCGGTAATGGTGGTTCTGGTGGTTCTGGTGGTGCTGGTGGTTTTGGACCTTCTGGTTCTAACGGGAATCCTGGTTCTAGTGGAACAATAGGTTCTTCCGGTATGAATGGTACATCAGGTTCAGCTGGTGTTATCATAGACTACAGTAAATCATTAGAAAAATAAATTTTTAGATTACTGAATTTGACATAAGTGTTTAAAGAATTTTGAGTTTATAAGAAATTTAAAAATTATGGAACTAGTACAATACATGCTAGTTCCTTTTTTGCGTTCATAGATATAAAAGACTTATAGATTATTAATAAAATTATAGTGATGAACAAAAAGATGCATTATGAAACATTTTGTTCAGTAAAAAGGCTAAATGAAACATTTTGTTCAGTAAAACCTTAATATGCAACATTTCGTCCACCACACACATATTAGCACAACAGTGTTGATACAATAGTATCGACCTTATAGAATACGAAAATAGGGAGAATATCCCTTTTTTCTTTCTAAAATACGAGTCTATGAATCACATAATTCAAGTGGTTTGTAGACTT
>DUUN01000271.1 GCA_012841535.1 Gallicola sp.
ATTATAAATGGTATAAAGGTGCAGAAGAATATACATCTGGAGATCTTTATGAAGGTAAGGATTCTGATCTTGTTAATTAATCAGGAAATTGATTTTATGACTTTACATTTTTAATACTATGGAATTAATCTGTTTAAACTGGACTAATATAATAGGAGAAAGTGTTTCTGAATTAATTGCAGGAATAGTTTCTGGGTTAATAGTTGGATTGATTCTTGCAAAAAAGGAATTAAAGATTGAATGAAATAAGATAATAGATTGATCTTTTAAAATTACCTTTTAAGCCCTGAAAAACTCAATTTCAGGGTTTTTTTATGCCTTCGCGACCACCAGACAGCCACACAAAAAAATAATGCCTTAAAATGGATATTTTTTAGAGTTGAATTTTAAAGGTTAAAATAGATCCGTTATCTTCTCTATATCTTACGGTTGTAGTTGCTCCTACAATTTGCCCTGAATAATTCTTTTTAAACGATAAATTTCCACCTTCATATTTTCCATATTCATAAGGATTATATCTAATATAACCACCATTCCCAAAATTAATTTGTACTACTCTATCACCATTTACAACTACAGTTAAGGTATATCTTTGACTGTAATTTGTTGATGAGTTTGAATAATCTACAACAGCTTCATAAGTGCCGTCTTCTATTTCAGTTGCAGGTTCATAAAGAAGAAGACCACCATTGTACTGGGAATAAGCATTAACCCCACAAAACAGGACAATTAAAAGGAAAACAATTTTTTTCATATCTTAATTTTTAATAATTTAAGTGTTATGCAAAGATATATTTATTTTGATAATCAAAAGCAAATTAGCCTTAAAAAGATCCGGATTCCGGAACTAACACCACAGAGAGCACCTTTAAGCCAGTATTCTGTATAATGTGCCAGTATGCACGGACATAATCAGCCAGAAACATATCATTTTCTTTACAGATTAAGAAAGATAATATTTTACTATTTAAGTGGAATATTTTTTATAAATTGCACTATATTTCAGAGCCGATAAAGTATTGATATAAATCAACTTAGGTGCCCTTTAGAGCCGAATTCTTAAGAAGTTGAAATTTACTTATTCTGAATAATACCATACTTTAAAAACATAGAATTTCAATTTTATGAGTTGATCAGATTATCAGAAACAGCTTTAAGATCAACAGAAAAAAAGTTGAAAATTGTAATACAATTAATCCGATATATTTTAGAAAAGGTTATTAAGATAAGATCATACTTTTAAAAATAAGAGCCTGAAGGCAGTCTTAAACTGATATTCTTAAAAATGAAAAGTCCGACTTTTACTGATCTATAATAATGAAGGGATATTAAGCCTTTAAAAAATCAGATAGACATTAACTTAAATGCCGAATATCAGGCAAATAAAATGAAACACCTTTATATGATCCTGAAGGTAAATTAGTACAATAATATTTTTTTCAAAAAATTTTCACAGCATACATAAAGCCTTCAGAGTTCCAGACATATCAAAACAATATTTTTTCAGTTTGAAATTACTGATTTGTCTTACAATTAAACCATTATAAAGGTAGAAGGACATCATAAATATTTTTGATGTAATACAAAAAACACTTTTAAAGCCTTATTTATAAAGTGAAAAAATATTTTTTATTTGTAGGTACAAATTTTGAAAAAGTGCCAGATATATGTATAGGGGGATACAAAGTTGATACCATACATAAAAACACAATAAGCAAAGATTGACTTTTAATCTTTTATTTGTTCAAAGGTTATTAAGTTAGTTTTTCATTTTCAACAAATTGGATTGTTTATAATCCATTAGTTCTTATTCATTTATTCATTTAAGTACCGTTATATAATTGCAGTTATATGATGGTACTTTTTAAAAGTCAATTAATGCCAGAACAAGGCAAATATTATAAATCATAAACCAGTTAAACACTTAAATATGCAGACAGAATTAACTTCAGAAGATGCTTTAAAATTAGCATCACAACACACCAAATCAAAATGTGTACAGGTAAATTCTCATTGGTTACTAACTAATGGATATTACAGAGAGAGAAGACAGATAAATAAAGTAAGAAAAACATATTATATAAAAGTTGATTAATATGAACTTACTAACATTTGCAGATATACGGATTATTGCCGTAAAAGAAGGAGTTCCAGATAATAAAGTTGAAATAGGAATCTGGGCAAAGAATAACGGTTATTATCAGATCAAAAAACGAATAGATGGAAAAGTAAAAACATTTTATTTTAAACAGTAAGAAAATGGAAAACAAAGAACTTGAACAGTATTATGAAGACCTTAGAAGTCAAATTAATGAAGGTACACCTTCAGAAAAAAAGGAGTTGACACCAGAACAACTAAAAGAAGTAAGATCAATCTGGGAAAGATATATTAAAAAGATGAGATCCTTAAAAAACGATATTGAAGGATTACCAGAAGATAGAAAAGTTGATAAGGTAGAAATAAGAGTATTGTAATGGATAAAGAACTTATAGAATTACAGGAAATACTTAATCAATCCTATGAATGCCTGAAAAGAACTTACACAATCTTAGATAAATATGAAAAAATGAAACTTAATAAAAACAATAACAAATGAAAAAAGAAATAATTAAATTTGATGAAATTGAATACAACAAAGAAATTAGCAGAGTAAAGAACTTAGTAAGAAAGATAAATGAAGTAATACCTGAATTAATGAAGTTTGAAGATCAGGTTACATTAGAAATGATCCAGAAGATAATATTTGAATCTGAATATATAACTAAAGAACGATATAATGAGAAAATAAAAATGTACTGTAAACAGTTTTCTTTAAATCCTGATAAGCTAAAATATACAGATCACGAATTTATTTTTAAACTGGCAAATACAGCAATACAATATTTGTTTGATGCAAAAAGGGAAATAGGATTTTTAGGATATTATGATACTTATTTATTTACTGAAGGAGTTATTTATTTTGAAAATGATCAGGTTCATTTAACTGAAAACTGGGAAAAGATAATTAAAGAAAAACATACATATTTTACTGAAACAGATTCAGAAAATGAGATCATAAAAGACAGCTTAGAAGTAGTAAGGTTATTAAATAAGATTGCCAGTAAAATGGGAAAAAGTCAGTTTAATTTAACCAATATATTTGACTATTACCAGTATAATAATTATTATAAACTGAATGTTTCAAAGTTCAGATATACAGCCAAACTGATAAAGTAATACACTTAGAGAAAAACCTATTTTTATAGCTTAAAATTAAATTTTCCAGATCCTTATTATATTGATTATGACAGAACAAATATTTTGTCTAAAAACAGCCTTAAAATCAATTCTAACAGTATTATACCAGAAAAAAGCAAAACAATAAAGTAAGATCAATCTGGAAAATTTTTTTATTTTTTTTATCAGGTAGAGATATAAGCCGTTTCTAATAATTCCCCTGACTACTTTTATATTAAAAACAGTTTCAGATGTTTAATCTGATCAGTTATTTTATAAAAGATCCTGAAAAAATGCAAACTAAAGATCCAGTTAATAAATAAGCAGCATATTTATTACTGAAAGATAGTAAGGGATTTCTGACGGGTGGATTCTGACGGGTGGTTAGTGGCGGATATATACAATACCTTATATACATTACCTTAATTCAATACCTTATAATAGAAACTTCGTTTCGTTTACAGATAAAAAAAATCATATAAATATTTAGATAAAAATTTTTCAACTTTTCATTTTTAAAAATGGCAACCATACACAAGGAAACAGGAAAAATATTCAGTTCCAGAAAAGAAGCAAAAAAATATTTTGGAAGATCCAGATATATCGAACTTTTAAAAGATAATCAATTTATTTTCACAAATAACCGTGCTATCAATGAGTTATATAGTAATACCAAAATCAATTAGTAAATATAGTCAGGGAAAAAATAAAAATACTGATATATATGTTTATTCATACATAAAACTGAACTCAAATTTTAAAACTGGGATCAGCCAGATAACAGAAGAAACTATTTCTTTAAAATTAGATATACCTTTAAGAACAGTAGAAAGAATAATAAGCCGTTTAAAGGCAGATAACAATAAGATTATAAAGATAGAAACTTTACAAAAGGAAAAAACTAAAAGAAGAAATTTATATAGTTTTGAAAAAAAGCCAGAAAATTATTTCATTTTAGATACCAGTTTCTTTTTTACTGATCTATCTGTAAAGGTTAAAGGCTTTTTATTGTTTCTAAAATCAATATCAACCAATAACACAAACATTATACCTTTTTCAATTAATAAAATTTCTGGGATGTTAAGTCAGGATGTTAAGTCAGTTTCAGCACTTATAAAGGAATGTATTGATCTTAAACAATTAAAGAAAATAGATACAGGATATTTAATAACAAATGATAGTTTCTTATTATCAGTAAAAGAAACACCTGAAAACCGAACTTTTGACATTATATCTGATTTTTGTAATAGTAAGAATATTACACCACCAAAAAGGAATAACGGAATTCTAACTATTATAAGCACAAAATTTGATGTAATGGGTGAGTTTATAAATGATGAAAATGAAAACAGAGATCTGAAAAAGGAACTTAATAAAAGATGTAATCAATTACCTGAAAAAATTTCAATGGAATATTTTCTTAAAGCATTATGTAATATAGAAGTTCCAGAAAAAGTAATTGTTCTTGATTCTATAATTGTTTAAAAATAAATCCGAATTTCTGAATTTATAACCAGAACATTAAAGAGCCTTTGAATCAAAAGTTCAGAGGCTTTTTTATTGTAACTGATTTGCAACATTAAAAAATAAACTATATTTGTAAACCTATTTTTGCAGAAATTATAGGTGATGTTCTTTGAAATATTGTATATCAAATCAAGGTTACGTACAGCAATCGTTTTTAGTGCCAAAAACACATAAATCGATTTTCCAATATTCATTTATTGGCGTAACCTGAAATTAACTAAATCAGAGAGTGGCACTGCTTTCTACAAATTTTAATATAATTTATTTATGAAAATATTTACTTTAAAAGAGTTGCAAGACTCAGGTAGAAAGATCGCCTTCGTGAAAGGCAACAGGGATATAAACATTAAAAACGTTGAATCCAAAAAACAATCACTCACAACCTTTGGCGGTAACATTATCCCTTTGATGTATGTAAGTGGAGATAAGGCTACTGCCGATGGATGTTCTTTAGTGGACATTGACGGTAATGATATTCCAGCAGAAATAGCATCGGAATATATTGTTATTTTAGATGGACAGCATCGTATTTATTCAGCCATTAAGAATGGTTTTGATTTATCAAAAATCACTCTTTTTGAGAATTACACAGATAAAAACACTAAAGAACTTCTATCTGAAGCAAATATTGAGAGTTCAAAATGGGGATCAAAGGACTTTATCAAAGGATCTGTTTTGTTCAATCCAACTGAACTTAATATGTATGCTTCAAAATTAGCTGATAGAAACTTTGCGGTTTCAACAATCAGCAAAATCATTTGCTTCAATGGTTCATTGACTACTACTAAATATTCTGACCTTATGAAAGGAAAGACTATTAGTGTAGATTCTGATCTGGAAAGAGCAGATGAGTTTTTACAAGCTGTTTCTAAATTTGAAGATAAATTTGTAGCTAAACGTTATTTAATTGATGAAGCAATAGCATTATCGACCACATACGGTTACAAAGCAGTTTTCAAAGCTATTAGTGAACTGACTGATAAAGAAAGAAAACTAATTGTTGAGGTTAAAAGAACTGATGTTTGTTCTACAATCAGAGGTATTTTAAATTCAAAATTAACAGCTTAAAAACCATTTGATATACAATTGAAGAAGAACATAATTTAGGACTGGTTATTAAGTTAGCCAGTCCTTTTTTTTTGTTTAAGTTTGAATCTTAAATATTTTTATTAGATTTGTATTATAATAAATTAACAATGAAAACATATCTACTAAATGCCGTTCAAAGACTGAAAAATTACAGTCAGAAATTAGATGCTCAAGCAATCTTATATGATAAGTCTTGGGAAGTTTTTAATGAATCTGGTGATAAGGAGTTAATGATATTCAGGGCAAATAATGAATTGCTTATTTCTCGTAATGGAATAATCCAAAAAGGGAAATGGGAATTACTTGATATTTCCAATTTGATAATTGATGTAGGTGAAAAATCATATCTGTTAAATGCGGCTTATATAGAAGATCAATTTCTTGCTTTAAAGTTAGATGGTACAGAGCAGTATATGGTAATGATTGAAACTGATATGAAAAATCGTTTCTCTCTCAATACTGTTAAATCAATTGAAGGTTATTTAGATGATCGTTATAAGAAGATTGAACAGGAACGTATTAGAAAAGAAAAAGCGGAGCAAAAACGTATTGAATCAGAGCTAAGAGTAAAAGAGCTTATTAAAAAGCGTGAAGAAGAAAAAAAAAGAGCTGAAGAACTAAAAAAAAGTGCTGAAAGACTAAAAAAAAGAGTTGAAGAAATAAAAAAAAGAGTTGAAGAAGAAAAAAATAGAGCTGAATTAGCTAAGATAAATGCAGAGATTGAGGAGTGGTTAAATTCGCCTGAATACTTTTTTCGTTTCAAACGAAAGTATTATACATATATTATTGTTCTAGTATTTTGTATTTTAATAATATTAGCATCACTTTACCTTTTATTTATCAAATCAGAAGCTTATGGTTTAATTATTTTTGCTGTACCTATATTAATTATTAGTATTCTTTATGAAGACTTGAAATATGTAAGAGACGAATATCTTGAAGCAAAGAAGAGGTTGAAAGCAAAAAGTAAGTAGGCGGGTAATAAAATAACTAAAGAAGATATTAACAATGATTTTTTGATACAGAAACAAGTTGCATAGAACAACCTTTCATAAACTAAAAAAAAGGCTGGTTAATAATTTAATCAGTCTTTTTTTGTTCACTAATACCAGTATAGAGCGACCAGAAGATAAATTTAAATCAGATCAAAATAATTCTATATATTTGCGAATAAATAAATTATTACAATTATGAGAATAGAAGAATTAAGCTTAATACTAAAAGAAAGGTATGAGAATGCACCTAAACGTGAGCAGGTTGTCAATATCCATTTATTCGGAATTGAGTATGGAGAAATTATAAAGAGAAATAATTACAAACCAGTTGAAATAATCCGATTAGCAGAAATGAATAAATCATATAATACTGAATTGAGTAAAGGAATTAAGTTATCGAAGTTTGTTATTTTAAAATCAACCAGATAAAAAATAAATATATTTATAGGTAGTTGATCCACTAAAAATAATAATGCCTTAAACAGCCTGAAAATAGCTGATCAATAAAAACCAGAAAATAACAACTACATTAATACCTGATCACTTTATTTGTACATAAAAAATTATGGGAAGGGGGTAGAAATTGTTTTGTGTGAATGGTTTTAACCACCCCCCTCTCTCTTTTACACAAAATGGAATATTTTCAAATCTGAAAGTGAACAAACTTACAAATAAATAAGTTGAAAGATCTAAATTTCAGGAGTTTATCAGTTTTTTGTAATTGATCCTTGCCTTTAAATTATTTTCCTTTCTTGCCTTTTCAATTTTACTTCGTACTGGCACACTTATATCTAATTTCCATAATGATGTTAATTCAATAAATAACTTTTCCATTTTATCAAAGGTAATTATATGAGATTCAGTTGATAAATCAAAACCTTTACCATATTCAGGAATAGTTTTTAATGATCTATATGTAATAGTTCTATCTTCAATATTGAATTTAAATCCATCTGGCAATAATGAATAAAATGGATCTGGATATTTCTTTATAGCTATTGTTCTGGTATATCCGTTATCAAATACAATATGAACAAATCCTTTATATTGTGTTACATCATAATAAGAAACACTTTTAAGGTATGATTTAAATATTTCAGCACGTTCTTTTGGATTAATACTATTGAAAAATGTTTCTTTGTTACTATTCAATATTTTATCTATTTCAGAATCATATTGCTGATTTTCATTTTGCAGATTAATTATATATGACTGAATTTCCTTAATTGTGTTTTCCCTTTTATCATATACTTTTGTTAATCCTGTAAATAATGATTCTGATTCAGAATTTAAATTGGCAATCCTATTTGTAAGAAGTTCATTTTGCTTTATAAGTTCAGAAATTTCTTTTGTATGACTTGAAATCTTAGTTTTATTAAGATCATAATGATATTTTATTTCTTTAATCCTGTTATCATTATTTTCCCTATATCCACGTTCTTCTAATGATAGGGAAATAACTTTCCAAACAATATCTGTAAGTATATCAGCATCTATTCCTTTATTTTCACAAACACCATTATGTCTATATTTATTAGCCTTACTTACACAAGAATAAACATAATAATCATAATGCCTTTTAAGCATCATATTTTTGCCACAAGGACAAACAAAAATGCCTTTTAACTGATTGAAATTCTTATTCCCTTTAGTTTTAAATAATTGATTTTCTGTTAATCTGGTATTAGCTAACTGAAATCTTTTGTCATCAATTATTTTAAATGGTAGATCATACATATTTTCATTACGTTTCATCTTACCATTATAAAGTTCACTTTTAATAATGATACTTATGGAACTTGCATTGAATTTTTTCCCTTTACTGGTTTTATATCCTTTTTCATTGAGTAGTTTGGCAACATCATTCAAAGTTTTACCACTAATAACACTATTAAAAATAAGATCTATTGTTGATAGCTTAGTTGCATCTGGTACTAATAATTTTTTAGAATATCTCTTTCCATCTGTTTCATTGTACTTATCATTTGGAATTACTTTAAATCCAAAAGGGATTATTGATCCACGAAAAGCATTAGAGTCTAAATTAAACTTTGCATCCATACCTGTTTTCATACGGTATGTGATTTTATCACGTTCTTTTGCAGCACCAGATGCTTCAAATATGATTTGTATTAATTCAAATTCATCTAACTTATTGTTGTAAACTTTATCTGGACTATCAGTAAAAACTACCTTAATTTGATTCTTTTCAATTAAATCACTTAAAAGGTTTATTGTATATGTGATTTTATCAGTTCTGGATAAACGTGATATTTCAGTTGCAACAATTATATCACATTCTTTACTGGTTAAAGATTTTAATTTCTGAATACTTTCAGTATTTTCTTTACTACCTGAAATTTGCTGATCTATTATATCAATTAGATCATAATTATAATTTTTGCAATGTTCTTTAATCAGGATTTTTTGTCTTTCTAAGTCCTGATTATCAGTAGATATTCGTATATAACCGTAAGCCCTTAATTTGTTTTTCATATCTTTGATTTTTAATTGATACAAAGATATGTTTTCCAGATGTAACTACAAACAGTTTGCTTATGCTGTTTGGGCTGGAATTGGTGCAGTGGGAACAGTTGTGCTTGGAATATTAGTCTTCAAAGAACCTGTTAC